>PWFZ01000266.1 GCA_003555185.1 Balneolaceae bacterium
AAAATGCACTTAGTCACAAGCCTAAGCATATACTTTACGGTACGGATGCATTGATAGAAATCGCAAAAGCTGATGGTGCCGATGTAGTACTGAACAGTCTCGTTGGATTCGCAGGATTTATGTCTACATACGAAGCCCTTAAAAATAATAAGAAAGTTGCTTTGGCGAATAAGGAATCACTGGTAGTTGGAGGTGAAATTTTAACAGCATTGCCCACATTTAAGGAAAACCTTGTTCCGGTTGACTCTGAGCATTCAGCAATGTTACAGTGTTTAGTGGGAGAGAAGTTGGCTTCGATTCAAAAAATAATTATTACAGCCAGTGGCGGACCTTTTAGGGACTGGAGTTATAACAAAATGAAGGGTATAACCGTTAAAGATGCACTGAATCATCCCAATTGGGATATGGGCAGTAAGATTACCATCGACTCCTCTACCATGATGAACAAAGGGTTGGAAATAATTGAGGCGTATTGGCTTTTCAATGTTGATGTAGAACGTATAGAACCTGTTGTTCACCCTCAAAGTATCATTCATTCTATCATTGAATTTGTGGATGGTTCATCAAAAGCACAAATGGGACCACCCGATATGAAAGTTCCCATTTTATATGCCTTAACATATCCACGTAGAATTGAACATAACAATGCTGTTTTAGACTTTAGAAAAAATATATCAATGACATTTGAACCTGTTGATCATCAACGGTTTCCGTGCATTAGACTTGCGACAGATAGTGTGAAAAAAGGCGGTGTATCTCCGGCTGTATTAAATGCTGCAAATGAGATAGCCGTTGCTCGATTTTTAAACAAGGAAATTAGTTATATTCAAATTCCTAAAATCATCGAGACATCTCTGGAACACATTGAACAGACAGGTGAACTCACACCTCAGCTTTTGTTTGATGTAGACAAAGAAACCCGAAAATTTGCGAACTCACTTTTATAGTATCTAATGGATTGGATTTTAAGCATTTCAACAACAATTGCGATATTTATCGCAGCCATATTTATTCTTGTAACCATTCACGAACTGGGACATTTTCTTGCCGCTAAATTCTTTAAGATGCGGGTTGATCGTTTCTCTATTGGGTTTCCTCCTAATATTTTTGGCTTTAAGAAAGGAGAAACTGAATATGTTATAGGTGCAACTCCTTTAGGGGGGTATGTGAAGATTGCCGGTATGATTGATGAATCGATGGATGATGAATTCATGAGTAAAGAGCCTGCACCGGATGAATTTAGAAGTAAACCGGTTTGGCAGCGAATGATCGTTATTACAGCCGGAGTAATCTTTAATGCTATTCTTGCAGTCATTATATATGCTGGAATTGCATTTAGTTATGGCGATACCGTTATACCTATTGAGTCTGTGAATGAGATTTATGTAGCTGAAGAGTCTTTAGCTGAAGAAATTGGATTTCAGACCGGGGATCGTGTCATTGGTATTAATGGTGAAAAAGTAGAGTATTGGGATCAAATATTTTCTCCATCATCAATAACAGGACGTAATTTGACGTTCATGGTTGAAAGAAATGGCGAGGAAATAAATATTCCTACCCCTTTAAACTTTTTAGATCGATTGGGAACAGAAGCTTTTTTGACACCATCGAATGCTCTTCCAAGTAGTATAGAGTTTGTAGCGGAAAATAGTCCGGCAGAGCAAGCCGGTTTGCAAAGCGGGGATCAAATTGTCTCTGTTGATGGAGAGCAGATTCAATATTGGGAGCAGCTGGTAGAAAGAATTGTTAATACAGACGGAAAGCTAACCCTTGGAGTTATGAGGAATGGTGAGGTGCTTCAAATAGCTGTAACACCGGATGAAGAGACAAATCAAATTGGCATCGGTGCTCCAAATCCATTTGAATACTTTGATGTTCAAACTATTAATTACAATCTTGCGCAGTCGGTCGGGAAAGGGTTTTCCGAAACGGAGGAGACGTTCTTTGGAATTGTTCAAGGTCTCGGAAAAATGTTCTCAGGTGATATATCTGTACGTCAAAATCTTGGCGGCCCCGTAGCTATTGCTTCTGTTACTCGAGAAGCAACCGAAAACAGAGGTTGGTTTGGCTTTTGGACAATAACAGCTTTTCTTAGTGTAACTCTTGCCATAATGAACATGCTGCCGATTCCTGCTCTGGATGGAGGACACTTCATGTTTTTAGTCTATGAAGGGATTACAAGACGTGAACCCTCCGAAAAAGTACGAATGGGTCTGCAGCAACTTGGATTTGTATTTTTGATTGGATTGATTATCCTTGTAACTTTTAACGATATACTTAGAACTTTTGGTGGATAGTACATGCTCAATAAGGAAGGTTATGCTACAATTGCTGTTGTCTTTATTTTCTCAATTATCGTGGCTTATGGAGCTTCGTTTCTACCGGTTTGGATATCCTATATAATATATGCGGCACTTGCTGGATTGTGTTTTTTAACACTTTATTTTTTCAGGGACCCGGAACGTACGTCTCCTGTTGATGATAGCCTTATTATTTCACCTGCAGATGGAAAGGTAGTACTTATACAAGAAGTTAATGAGCCTGAATACATGAAGGGGAAAGCTACGCAAGTCAGTATATTTCTGTCACCGCTGAATGTTCATGTTAATCGAAACCCGCTTAACGGAAAGCTGGAATATTTGAAATACTATCCGGGTAAATACTTGATGGCCTGGGAAGATCATGCATCTGAACAGAATGAACGAGCTCATTTTGGGGTGAAACATTCTTCCGGAATGAAAATGATGTTTAAGCAAATCACCGGCTTTTTAGCAAGGAGAATTGTGTATCACGTTGAAGAAGGGGATCAATTAAAAGCAGGAGAGAGGTTTGGAATTATGAAGTTTGGCTCACGCATGGATCTCTTGTTACCTGAAAATGTGGAAATCAAGGTTAAGAAAGGAGAAAATACTGTTGCAGGTGAAACGGTAATCGGTGTGATCAAATGAGTATGAAATATCCAGTTCAGAAATTTCGATTTCGCAGAAGGCGGGAAAAAAAGAAAAGAAAGCCGATTCCACGGGTTGTTATCCCTAGTTTTTTCACTCTGATGAATCTCTTTTGCGGGTTCTTATCAATCATCATGGTTGCCGAAGGTAATTTTATATTTGGAGCCTGGTTGATTGTTATAGCGGGACTTTTTGACGCACTTGATGGTTTTATGGCTCGTCTTGCTAATGCAACAAGTGAATTTGGGATAGAACTCGATTCAATATCTGATGTTGTCTCTTTTGGAGTGGCACCCGGATTTTTGATCTATAACTTTGCACTCTATGAACTTGCCATTGTTGGCATTATATTAAGTGCATTACCACCAATATGCGGTGCTATTCGATTAGCGAGATTTAATGTGGATTCTAAATATGCAACTTTTGATTTTTATAAAGGGTTGCCCATTCCCGTTCAGGCAGCTATGCTGGCCGGATTCTACTTAACTTTTTCTAATAGAATGGAGCTATTTGAAGGGTTTGAGCACGGTGTTTTATCTTTTATTATTCCAACAATTGTGTTGTTATCATTTTTAATGGTAAGTACAATTCCATTCGATAAAATACCACGATTCGATCGTGAATCTATCAAAAAGCACAAAAGCCGACTTATCCTGTTTTTTATCTATTTGATCATCATCGCAATATTTCAGGATATCGGGCTTATGATCGCCTTTTCATTCTTTATCCTGAAAGGATTGGCTATTGGCCTCTATATTTTTTGGAAAAGTGCATTTACCGATGAGGAAGAAGAGCAGTTCGAACAATCAACTTAAGCAGCATTTGAATACTGCTCAATATGAGTTTTGATTTTCTCTGCATTCTCCCTGCTGAAAGGAATAATCCGACCATGGAATTCATTTAGATACATCCAGTCATACATATCTTTTTTCCTGAATTGCACAGTTCTGTCGCCAGTGAACAAATCGTTATACATCGAGCGATTAGGCATTTCAGCCACTTTTAGGCTAACTATCTCATTTGGATCTATAGTTTCCCGATAAAGTTCACGCCCTCTAAGAGTATAGGATAAATCAAGAAGTTGTTTGTCTTGTGCATTCTGCTTTATCTGAATTACAATCTGCCCGTCATAAATTTTAAATAAGCTAAAAAAGCTAAAGGCAAACATACCAAAAGCACTTAACCGTAGATACCCTTCAAAAAGTATATTATCTGTATAGAGGTATAAAATAAATAAAACAACGGATAAAACTCCGCTTACGATGGCAAAAATAGGCCAGTATTCAGAGTATTTCTCTTTAATAACTAATGGTGTACTCATGATAAAATCTTCTTTTCTAATATTGTACTGTCTGTTTTTACGTAGTTGCCAAACAAATTTGCGGTAAGACAAGAGTGCACAGGGCAAATCCAAACGCTGTGGTCTGAATTCATGTGAGATAAAACCTCATTAGTTCCACGAATAACTCCATGCTCCTGTGAAAGGGATTCAACATAAGAGCCCGGTATAGCTTTGATGTTCCCATTATCGAAATAAACAGGCTGACCGTAGGATAAAACCTCACCAATCTTAATGCAATCTTTAGAGAGATGAACGGCTCCACCGTGGATGATTAATTGATTCAAATTCTCTTTTACCTGGGCAATTGGGACTTTAATAAGTAGTCCGACATCATTAATCGAACAGCTGCCAATATTAACCTGCATCCAGTCAAAAAAGATGAAATTTCCCGGTGAAATTTCATCAACCATTCGAAAATCGTCCATCACGCAACAAGAAGGAGTATCACCCAGGCAAAATTTGGCATCCGGATAAATTTCTTTCAGGGTTTCATAAAGTGTGAAGTTACGTTCGATTATCTCTTTAATTTGATTTTGGCCTTTCACTTTATAGGTATCCCCATCATGTGAATAAAAACCGTGAAAGTGCACGTTTTTACTTTTATTCGCCAAGCTTACAATTTTGTCCATTTCAGTCAGGTCCGATGTACCACTTCTGTTATAACCGGCATCTGCTTCAATAAGTATTTTGATGGGTTTATCAAGATTGGTTTCAAGAAAAGAAACGGTTTCAGTATCGGAAACAAACAATCTCACATTACAGCTTTCTTGTAGTTGCTTCACATCATCGATCTGACCGCGATAAAATGGAAATGCAAGGGTTATGTCGTCCCAGCCATCTTCGGCAAAGTAACGGGCCATTTCAGGGGTGGAAACCGTTATACCGGTTACTCCATACTCTTTAAACCATCTGCCTATCTCTAAAGATTGATGCGTTTTAAAGTGAGGGCGAAGAACGGTATTTGATTTAGACGCCTTCGCAACCATATTTTTAATATTCCTGCGACATCTAATTTCATCCACAACCGCTAATGGACGTGATAAAGGTTTTAAACTCATTATTGATTGATATTATTTTTTTATTACTTGATCACAAAATAGTGAATGCAACCGAGTATAAAAGCTAGTATTTTGTAAGTCTCAAAATTTTTATAAAATCATGCATAAATCTGAAAAAAAGAAAATAGGACGGATTGAAAAAATACATTTCCCGAATTGGTCCATCACCAATTTAGATGCGAAAATTGATACAGGCGCCTATACATCAAGCCTTCACTGCCACCATATTAAAGAATTTATCCTTAATGATGTAAAATGGATACAATTTAATGTACTTGATCCGGATCACCCTGAATATGAAAGCATTTTATACAAAAGCAAAGTGCATGATATCCGCAAAGTGAAAAGTTCGAATGCTATAACAGAAGAACGATATGTTATTAAGGAAAATGTATTGTTTTCTGATGAGTTAAGATCTATTGAACTTTCATTAACAGACCGTTCCGCCATGAAATACCCAATTCTATTGGGACGAAAATTTCTTAGTAAATACATTATAGATACATCAAGAAAATATTTAACAGAAACGAATTAAATACATGAGCCACATACCTTTAAATATTGTTATCCTTTCACGTAATCGCTCTCTTTACTCAACCAAACGGTTAATCGAAGCGATCGAGCATAAAGGCCATAATGCAATTGTGCTGGATCATCTTAAATGTGATATTGTTATTGAGCAGGATAATCCATGTATCTATTATCGTGGTGAAAAAATACAGGATGTTGATGCTGTGATTCCCAGAATTGGAGCTTCTGTAACATTTTACGGCGCTTCTGTTGTAAGACAATTTGAAATGATGAACGTGCCAACAGCTGTTGAGTCTCAGGCGCTTGTGCGTTCCAGGGATAAATTGCGCAGCTTGCAAATTATGGCTCGATCTAATGTGGGTCTTCCAAAAACAGTTTTCACTAACTACTCTAAGGAGGTGAAAAAAATTATTGATAGTGTTGGCGGAGCGCCCTTAATTGTAAAGCTTCTTGAAGGTACTCAGGGGTATGGAGTCGTACTTGCGCCTACAAAGAAAGCAGCAGAATCTATAATTGAAGCCTTTCATAGCATGAAAGCCAGAGTCATAGTGCAAGAGTTTATAGAAGAAGCAAAAGGAGCAGACATTAGAGCATTTGTGATAGGCAATAAAGTTGTTGGTGCAATGAAACGGCAAGGTAAGGAGGGAGAGTTTAGATCAAATTTACACCAGGGGGGAAGCGGTACACTTATTAAATTATCTAAAAGAGAGCGTGAAGTAGCTTTAACAGCGGCAAAAGCGATGGGTTTGGCCATTGCGGGAGTGGATCTGTTACAATCTGAAAGAGGCCCGCTTGTATTGGAAGTGAATTCTTCTCCCGGGCTCGAAGGAATTGAAAAAACGACAAACAAGGATATTGCTTCAGAAGTTATCAGTTATGTAGAAAGACTTGTTGAAACTCAAAACAAAAAGAAATCGGGTAGAACCTTTAAAAGTAATGCCTAAAGATATTGTTATAAACGGTGATAGAATCGGCTTAGGTGAAGATCGTCAAATTCATCTAAACATAGCCAGACTTCCAACTTATACCAGTATTGATCTACCGGTACGGGTAATCCGTGCACAAAAGGACGGGCCTGTACTGCTATTATCCGGTGGTCTTCATGGCGATGAAATTAATGGAATTGAGATAGTTAGACGTTTGATTGCAAACGATCACCTCAAGCTTTCGGCCGGAACTATCATTGCTATACCCTTAATGAATATTTATGGCTTTATACAAAATGTACGTGGAGTGCCTGACGGTAAAGATATTAATCGTAGTTTCCCGGGAAATAAAAGTGGATCTCTTGCTACGCTGGTAGCATATACCTTGATGAATGAAATTATTCCACAAATAGATTATGGGGTGGATTTTCATACAGGTGGAGCCAGCAGGGCTAATTATCCGCAAATCAGGTGTGTATTTGATATTGCGAAAAATATGGAACTGGCACAAGCATTTTCGGCTCCGGTAACACTTAATTCATCTCTAATTGAAAAATCATTTAGAAAAGCTGCTCACAAAAAGGGTAAACATATTTTGGTTTTTGAAACCGGTGAATCACTGCGGTTGGATGAAGCCGGAATTAATGAAGGAATACTCGGAACGAAGCGTCTGATGCATTATTTGGGAATGAGGGAAAATCCCTCGGAAGATATTCCAGCCATTACCAATCAGTATAATAACTCTAAATGGCTAAGGGCAAAATATGCAGGAATTTTCAATTCAAAGATTGTCTTAGGGGAATCCATTAAAAGAAGACAACTTTTAGGTAAAATCACTGATCCCTTTGGAAATGAAAGTTATCGGGTAGTAAGCAAATATGATGGCCAGGTTATTGGATTAAATAATAGTCCGGTTGTACATAAAGGAGATGCACTTTTGCATATAGCAACTAACTAATTAAAAAAAAATGGACACAGATTTAATATTTCATATTGTATCAAGAAGAAAATGGCCGGAATTAAATAAAGCCGGCTTTTATAAGCCAGAGGACTTTCATTCAGATACAGGAATTGAGTGCGTTTCCTCTGAATATTTGCAGAAACACCTAAATGACGACCATTTTGGCAGAAAGAATCTTTTTATTCTGGTTATCGACAAGGCGAGGTTAACCTCTAAGATGACAAAAGAAAAAGATGGAGACATTATAAGAGTTCTGGACCCGATTAATTTAGATGCAATACTTGATAAAATCAGGATTGATTGTAACGAAGAGAAAAAGTTTGATCTATCCGTGAAGTCTTTTGTTTAGTTGCTTGAACCATTTAATTCACTGAAAGAAGATTTTAATTCAATAAAAGATACCGGTTTGATAAGGTATTGATGGTAACCAATCTTTTGTGCACGGTTGTGGTTCTTTGAGTCAGAATTTCCAGTTACGTAAATAATATGAGGGGAATATATCCCTACAATATTTTCAGCTACAGTTATCCCATCAATATTATCTTTAAGGGATATATCCATAATGATAAGATCAGGACGAAGATCTGTAATCTTTATTATAGCTTCTGATCCAGAAACTGCATTCCCGATTACTTCGTAATTCATTTTCTTTATCATTCTTGATAAAATCAATGAGAGTACCTGATCGTCCTCAACAAGAAAAACTGTCATATTATGATTATTTGGTTCATCCTTAAAGAACACCTTATTGATTTGAATAGCAAGGTTATGCGTATAATATATATTATGTAAAGTAAAGGGTATTTAGAGTAGGTCTTGATTTTATGAATACAATTTATTCACATCCACCACTCCTATCCCAGTTGGTTCTGTATCTGTTTAAAATTGAGACCTTGGTTGGCGTCTTCCATAATTTCCGAATATTGAACGGTTCCTTCTGCAGAAATTATAAACGCTGCTCTCCTGGGGATTTGTTTCATACCCTTTAACGTGAAATTCACGTTGTAAGCTTCTATAATTTCTCTGTTGAAGTCGCTAAGGAGTAAAAAATTAAGATTATTAACTTTTTTGAACTCTTTAAGTGTAAAGTAACTATCAACACTTATACCAATTACTTTGGTATTAAAAGCATTGTAGAGTTTCATGTTATCCCTCAACGTACACACTTCTTTTGTACACGTTCCTGAAAATGCAAAAGGAAAAAAAATGACAAGTAATTTACTATCCTTATTCAGATCCTTACTATTAATCCAATCACCATTTGTATCTCTTAATTTGATCTCCGGAGCTTTATCACCCTTATTCAGTTTCATGCTGTAAATTATCGTGATGATTTATTGATAAGTATGGGATATCTCATTGATCCAGTAAGTATTCCCGCCGATATTAGAAGGTTTAGCATTGTACTAAACCATTCGTAATCCATATTTATAAACCAATTAAATACGAATGAAAGTGAAAAAAAGAACAAACTTAAAAATAACATCCAGTTATTTTTTAAACTTTTTTGATGACTAGCGATTATTAAGGTGTAAA
>PWFZ01000253.1 GCA_003555185.1 Balneolaceae bacterium
AAAATGAACTTCCCTTTACCTTGGTTCCCGTATTTGGAGCTACGCTGACCACAGTAGGAATATTTATCCCCCTCTTTTTTGCGATGGAAGAGCTTCAGCTGTTTCTCGTGCCGCTGGCCATTGCGTTGACCCTTACCCTGATCTCATCCGTGATTGTTGCCCTTAGCTGGATTCCATACTCCCTGATTTGGCTGGTCCCATCTTCCCCAAAAAAGGAGGAGAAGAATCTGAAAAAACGAGTGAACCGGGCGGTGAACCGTTATCTGATCCGAACGTTCTACTGGCGTCACAGACTGAGGTGGGTATTTTATGCAGGCTTAATTGCCCTGTTTGGCATTCCGTTGTTTGCCATTGAAGAACCCGACTGGGAAGAGACTAGCTGGCCTGAAATTTCGCAGATCTATTTTGATAACCGCAGCGATATCGATCCGTGGATTGGGGGTGTAACCTATAAATTCTTTGATGAAACCTACTTTGGTACACCCTGGGGAGGGCGCGATCAGGAGAGTATCTTCATTAACATAAGAACTCCACAGGGTACACCGATTGATGAGATCGATGAAATGGCACGTAACTTTGAGGCGATTGCAGTGCCCCACGCCCATGCGTTTAGTTATTATGAGACGGAAATTTCGGAATATTCTGGTGCAAGGCTTCAGTTCTATATCAAAGACGAATATCTGTTTGAATCGGCCCCCTACCAGTTTTATGGTGAGGCGATGTTTCTGGCAGCACGCACCGGTAATTCGGGGATTAGTGTCAGTGGTTTGGGAGATGGATTCAGTACCGGATTTGGATCATCAATTTCGGGGCAAAGAATTAGCCTTCAGGGGTTTTCGTTCGATGAACTGCTGCTGCTGGCAGAAGATATTGCCGCCAGGTTGAAGGTGAATCAGCGTGTGCGTGATGTGGATATTCACAGTGTGGGATGGCGCAGCCCGGAGATGTTTCAGTACGTGCTGAATTTACAGGAAGATAAAATGGTGATGAAGGGAATGGACCGGAGGGCTGTACTTGATGCCATCAGTCTCGATGTAAATCCCATAAACACATTTGGCCTGGTAGATATGAACGGAGAACGGATGTATCTGATGGGGCAAAATCAAGCACAAACCCGATATGAAGAGGACTTTTTACACCGGGCGCGAAGTAGTGGGAATCTGCTTTTTACCATCGATGAAATTGCTGAGTTAACGCGCGAACAGACGATGGCGCAAATCATAAGGGAAGACCAGGCGTACCAGCGAACGCTTACGGTTGATTTTTTAGGCCCGCATCGCCTTGCCCGAAATTATATTGAATCGGTACTGGATGAAGTGCCTGTTCCGGTAGGAGCATCGATCACCTTTGGCGGTGGATTCTTCTCGTGGGGCAGCAGCGATCAGCTCGATAACTACCTGCTTCTACTGTTTCTCACGGTACTGAGCGTTTGGATGATAGTCTCTGCACTGCTCGAAAGCTGGTTCGATCCCTTGGTCGTTATCCTTGCCATTCCGCTGAGCCTGATCGGGGTAATGATGGGTGCCCTTTTTCACGATATTAATTTCGATCAGGGGGCTATTGCCGGAACACTGCTTGCGGTAGGTGTAGTGGTCAATAATTCCATCCTGTTGATTCACGAAAAACAGCGCAGCCGGGCGCTCGGCATCCATGGTTTTAAAAGCTGGGTGCGGGTCTATCGAAACAAGATGCGCGCGGTGATGATTACCTCACTGACCACAATCGGCGGCCTACTACCACTCATTTTTATTGGTGATAATGCATTCTGGACCGACCTGGCGGTTGTCGTCGCCTGGGGATTGAGTACAAGTTTATTACTGATTTTACTTTTGATGGGCGTGTGGGAGGCAGATGACAAAAGTGAGTCACCTACGCACTAGGCTTCGGTGACCAGGGAAGTGAGTAACCTACGCCATCTACTACGCTAAAGCTTCGAGCTTCGATGACCGGGGAAAAGTACCACGGGCAGCCTGCCCGTGATGTTTGGATAGGTTGAAATAGAGTCGTCATAAAGTGTTCCGATGGAACGCCACCCTGTTCCGCTAGGAACATTTGGTGGGTAGACGAAATTGATTCAGACCCAAAAATCATTCATTTGAAACATCCAAAAGAACATCCCCATCAAAATCCCTGATGACAATTCGGTCCGGTGTAAATTCTCTGCCTTCAGGGTTTACATACATCATAAAGCGCTGATGTTCATCATGCCTTCGATCCGCATTAAAATAGATTCCATTTTGCAACTGCTCTTTTCTGTCAGTCCATCCTCTGGCAACAATGTCGTAGTAGTCCGCTTTTCGGTGTTCATCATCTTTAAACAGTTCAACGGAATTAGCGGTCATACTTTGCAAAGGCATATCTAAACGTATAATACCACTTTCTGTAAATTCTGCAGGTATTTCTCCCGGCTCATCATGGGGGAGAATTTCAAGTGGATTTTTACTGTACCGTTCATCCCGCCTGTTAGGATTGGAAAGGTTCACAAAATAGCCGAGGTGCAGATGGTTATAGCTTGCCCCCGTACTTCCAACCGTGCCCACTACATCATCGCTGTTGACCCAATCGCCCACTTGTACGGAGATACTGTGCAGGTGCAGATAACTGGTTGCGAGGCTGTCAGAATGTTTTACCGTAACGGCATTTCCTGCGCCTGTACCGCTGCCACTATAGTGGTCAGTTTCTACTACTTCGCCGGGCAGTACAGGATATACATTTGTACCCTGAGAGGCGGGCAGGTCAATACCGGCATGAAAATCGTAACCGCTGGGCAAACTTCGTGGTCCGTATTGGGCGTACGATAAATCACTGTTAGGCTGTTGGTCACGGCTGATAGGCCACTGGGCATTTTCAATATCTACCGTTTCGCGGACCTGTTCGGTCTCTTCCTCGTTATTGTCGGGGTCAGCTGTTGGTGAACTTTCTTCAGAGCACCCGATAATTAAAAACACGGTAACGAACAGAGAGATAAAAGTTTGCAAGGAGATGCGAGTCATAAAATTATATTGGTTGGAATGGGTGCAAAAGATATTTGATACTGCGGTTGAATACAACCGGTAATCCGATGGTTGGTTCCAATATATAAGGGGGCATCAAAAAAATGACATTTAAACCAATCACCAAAGGCGTCCACCCACCAAGCGTTCCGATGATTAATTGACAAATAATCCAGAGAGCTAAACATGTAATTGGACACTTGTCCATTCCCACCTTGTTCCGCTAGGAACATCTGGTGGGTAGAAACAGACGGTGGGTAGACGACGCAGGAGGATAGATTGTATTCGTTCCGTTAGGAACGTTTGGTGATTTTTGGTGAATTATTTCAAACCACAAAAAAAAGCCGGATGATGGGAGTCATCCGGCTTTTTGATATTGTTTTTTCTCCTATCCTTAGGCGGGAGATGCCGGATAGGGGTCCGGCATGACAGAATTGATAATAAATGTCCCAAATTGCACGCCCTATTTGGAGTGCCTCAGCTTATTAATGCCCATGATTGCTTCCATCCATTTCCATGATGGTGTGCCAGTCAAACTGCTCACTGTATCCTTCACGTTCCCACCAGAATGGGAGTCGTTCTTGCGGATGATTGCCAATCTGATTTAGGGTGGATGCATCATACAAGCGACCGTTAATCATGGTGTAAACTACGTTTTCGGTGTTGTAGATATTATCAAGGGGATCGCCGTCAATCACAATTAAATCAGCGAGTTTACCGGTTTCCAGTGATCCAATATGATCACCCATACCAATGTAATTCGCACCGTTAATTGTAGCCACACGCAGTGCGTCATGATTACTCATTCCGCCCTGGGTAAACATCCATGTTTCCCAGTGAGCGGCAAGTCCCTGAAGCTGGCCGTGAGCACCGATATTTACGGTGATGCCACGATCATGAAGTTCTTTAGCTGCTGCTGCACTTTGGAAATGCCCAATCTCGTACTCCTCTTCCGGAACCATTGTTCTGTGTCGCGAACGTGAATCCACAACGCCTCTTGGAGTAAAGGTAAGCAGACGCTCTTTTTCCCACACGTTGGTGTGCTGGAACCAATAGAATTCACCACTCATACTTCCATAGTTAACTACCAGTGTAGGTGTGTAGCCCACATCAGAAGCTCCCCACGTAGTCAGTACATCGTTGTAGAGCGGGTAAATAGGTACGTTGTGCTCTATACCTGTGTGACCGTCCAAAATCATGCTCATGTTGTGTGTGAACGTTGAACCACCTTCTGGCACTACATTCACTCCCAGTTCGCGCGCGGCCTGAAGCACCTGTTGGCGCTGATCGCGTCGTGGCTGGTTATAACTTTTAACGGATGTTGCGCCAAATGCCTGCGTTCTGCGTATTGCTGATCGCGCATCATCGAGATCATTAATCACCGTTTTCTGCACATTTTCCGCTCCGTATAATATTCGTCCCGTTGAGAAAATGCGGGGACCGATCATCGTACCGGTTCGCACCATTTCTGCCTGAGAGAAAATCATCTCTGTATTAGATGATGGATCGTGGACAGTGGTTACTCCATAGCCCAGGTTTGCAAAATATTCCCACTGTTGGTTCGGGCTCAATCCATGCCGGAAGTTACCGATATGCGCATGCGCATCTACAAGACCCGGCATGATGGTTTTTCCTTCCACATTTTTTACATGTGCATCATTTGGAATGGATACTTCACCGTCAGGCCCAAGGGCTTCGATTCGATTTTCGCGAATCACAATCGTCCCGTTCTCAATTACTTCATCACCGTTCATGGTGATAATATGCGCATTTGTAAACGCCACCACGCCTGATGGTTTGTCAGTTTCAAGCTCTAAGCCGATCCGAATTCCTTCATTATCACCCAGCGGCAGATCTTCGCTTTTACTATCACTCAGAAACTCAAAAGCTTCATCAAGTGCAACAGTGAAATACTCCTCACCAAGGGTCCAGTGCAGCTTTTCGCCGTCGGCTGACCAATGGAGGTTATAGCCGGCATCTTTTGCCACATGTGTTACAGGGATAGCCTGAGTTGTAGAACTCAGGTCAATATCAGACCCTACTTGCGGCATTGGCGCGATATAGACTTTGTAAAGCTCATGAAAAGCAATCCATTTGTTGTCCGGGCTGGGAGTAAATCCAAGCGCATATTGTGAACTGAAATGGTGTTTTTCATCTTGGCCATTCAGGTCAACACTTCTAAAATTGGTTCTCTGCTGGAAGAAAATTCGATCTCCATAGGCGTTAAAAATAGGTGTGCCACCGCCATCGCGAATTTTTTTCATCTCACCGCCATCGGCTGAAACCGTATAGATTCCGGGGTTTTGTGTGTACGCGTGTCCCTGGTGGTTATTACCTGATTCGCGCCGAAATACAATCGTTTCACCATCAGGGGAGAAGGAGGGTTCTCTGTAAATTCCTTTCTCCGTTGTGATCGTCTGAGGGCTTGCTCTTCTTTGGTTGAGTCTCAGCGTTTTAATTTTGCCAAAATCCTCATCACTCCAGGTAACCCACGCAAGCGTGTTTCCATCAGGAGAGAAGGCTGCTTCAAACTCAAGGTTCGTTTCACTTGTAAGGCGCTCCGGTGTGCCATTCGGTAGATCTTTTTTCCAAAGATACCCGGCTGCATTAAAGACAAGTGTATTGCCATCGGGTGATGTTATCGCCTGACGGATTGCTTTTGCAGTATACGTGTCCGGTGCGGGATCAAACTCAAAATGGACCACATCAGCCAGCGTTTGATTAACCTGTGCGCTGAATGAAATTTCTTCTACTTCAAGGGATTCTACATTCAGGTTATGAAATCCACCCTGAGCCCAGAAAATCAGGTTCTCACCATTGGGTGTCCAGCTTATGTTGGTATACGGGCCGAAAATTGCCCACGCCTGCTGCTGGTCAGGACTCATATTATCAAATACAGGCTTTTCGATTCCTGTTTCTAAATCACGAATGTAGAGAACTGATTTGGTACGAACTCGTTTTACAAATGCCATGCTTTTTCCATCCGGAGAGATGGTTGGGGAGATGGCTCCACCCGGCCCACCTGTAATTCGTTCAATATCTCCCTCTTGCCGATCATACCGATTAATCACATAAATCTGACTGTTAGGGTCTTTGTTGTACTGAAAAAATCCTCCTGGATATACATCCTGACTGTAGTAAACATAACGTCCGTCAGGAGATACGACCGGCTGTCCCTTATCCTGCTGATCGTTAGGACGTTCCGTTAGCTGAATTCCAGATCCACCTGTAATATGGTACATCCAGATTTCACCGGCGCCGAGTGAGCGGCCGGAAGTAAAGTGTTTTCTGGCAACAAGATAATTGCCATCCGGTGTCCATGATGCGTTATTTAAAAGACGAAAACTCTCGTCGGTAATTTGTTTTGCATCGGAGCCATCGCGGTTCATCACCCAGATGTTATCGCCACCGCCGGCATCACTTGTGAACGATATTTTTGAGCCGTCAGGGCTGAATCGTGGCTGAATTTCATAAGCCAGTCCTTCACGAAGAACGGTAGCTTCACCGCCCTCAATAGGCATAATGTAAATATTGCCGAGCATATCGAATATAATTTCATCACCCTCAGGGCTTACATCCAGATTCATCCAGGTTCCTTCGCTGGTTTCGAAACTGATGTCGGTGTAATCAGCCTGATGCTGGGTTACATCCCATTTATCATTATCATTTTCTTGAGCGGTGATGGAAAGTGCAAATACAAAAGAGAAAAGTAGCAGAAGCAGACGTTTCATAGTATTAATTTGGTTTATGGTAGATCGCTATGATGTTACTAAAAAAAGGAGAGAATCGTGAATTCTAATATGTAAGAAGATTTAAATAACGATAAGCATTTATAATTGATGGATACTAAAAAGATCGTTCCATTATTGATTTAGTAAAATCAGTCAGTTAGATTGATGGAAATTTACTACTAATCAAAAATCATGAACAGACTATTCAAACAAGTTAAGCCCTATATTATTGTCTTAGGTACTTTATTCATCGCATCCTGTACGAATCAACCTGATGTAGAAATCCCTGAGGAGATATCAGCGCTTGAAAATGTGACGCTGATTTCGTTCGATGCAACTCCACTTAACAATAAGCAACCTATCCGGGAAGC
The DNA here is from genome assembly GCA_003555185.1 of Balneolaceae bacterium. Classification (GTDB taxonomy): domain Bacteria; phylum Bacteroidota; class Rhodothermia; order Balneolales; family Balneolaceae; genus SW132. Next base: position 7,096 of record PWFZ01000253.1, read on the forward strand.
AGTATTCGGGGATACGGATGACATCATAATCGGAAACATTGGTTCATTTGCGATAGATAAGGATAATAATGTTTATCTGTCTGATGTAAGTCAGCAAATAATTCATGTCTATTCACCGGATGGAACGCATATAGGGGAAATTGGGAGGGACGGGGATGGACCGGGAGAATTTCGTAGAATTAGTTCTCTATCAATAGATGAGAAAGCCATCCATGTTTTAGATACTCAACAGATGAGAATTTCACGGTTTGATGTAAATAGCTTTCGGCATATTGATGATATGGAGCTTCCCTTCGAACCGGATTTTTCGAGTGGGGTTTTTACATTTCCGCAAAGTATAGATGTGATGAGTGACGGAAATTATTTAATTCATTTTGGAATGGGGTATAGTCATGGACAGGAAGATGAAGAAACAGATCTAAACATGATTGGAAAGAAGTTTAATATTGAAAACGGTGTCATAGAATTAGAAGCGATCTATTCATTTCCAGCAAGAGAAACTATAATTCGTCGGGATGGAGGTAGCCTCCATGCGATGCATCCTCCGTATAAAAGATCACCCCATATACAATTTGGAAACGGAGAAATTATGCATGGATGGAGTGAGGAACTTCTATTTAAATGGTTTGATGAAGACGGTAATTATACACGAGCAGTTTATTCTCCTTATGAAAATGAACCACTGTTGAGAACTGATATTGTGAAAGAATACGAAGATTTTGATGAACCGTGGAGAGGAATGATCAGAAATGATGATCACCCGGAAACCTGGCCGTCATTTACTCATGCACTGCCTGATGATGAAGGAAGAGTTTGGGTTGGCTTAATCACCGATGATCATGAAAGCTATACATGGAAAGCCTTTAGCCCGGAGGGAGACATTTACGCCTCATTTGAATGGCCCCGCCATATAGAAATCCATCGTGTACAAAATGGGTCGATTTATACCATGGAAACCGATCCTGAAACGGACTTGAGAGAGGTGGGTAAATATAGGCTGCCTTGACAATTCAATTAGATTACTTCAGAAATATTATAATTAAATATGAAAAACCTATTCAATCAAAGAAAGTTAACCCTGATCATTTTAACTGCATTATGCTTCGCAGCCTGCTCAAATCAACCGGATGTAGACATTCCGGAGAGAATATCAGTCCTTGAAAATCTGACAATCATTTCGCCGGATGCAACTCCCCTTAACAATTCCGAACCTGTAAAAGAAGCCGTATTTGGTGATACAGATGAAGTTATCATAGGTCAAATTAACACATTCACTGTGGATAGTAACGGCAACGTTTTTCTTTCTGATTGGAATACGAATATCATTCATGTCTATTCACCGGATGGAACTCATATAGATGAAATCGGTGGTGACGGGGATGGCCCGGGGGAATTTCGTAGAATTAGCTCTGTATCAATAGATGAGGAAGCTATCCATGTTTTTGATACTCAACAGATGAGAATCTCACGGTTTGATGTGAATAGTTTTCGGTTTATAGATGATATGGAATTCCCTTTTAAACCGGATTTTTCGGGTGGGGTTTTTATATATCCGCATGGAATGGATGTGATGAGTGACGGAGATTATCTTATCCAATTTGGAATGAACTTAAATCATGGACCGGATAATGAGAGGCCGGATCTAAGCTTTTTTGGAAAGAAATTAGATATTAACAGAGGTGCATTTAAACCGGATACCATTTATTCAGTTCCTGCAAGTGAAGCTTTGGTTCGTCGGGATGAAAGAAGCTTAACTATGGCGAGTGTCCCCTATAAAAGATCTGCCCATATCCATTATGAAAATGGAGAAATTATGCATGGATGGAGTGATGATCTGCTTTTTAGATGGTTTGATGAAGATGGAGCCTATATCCGTGCCGTTTATTCTCCGTATGAAAGTGAACCTCTTTTAAGAAGTGATATTGTTAAACTATATGAGGACAGAGATGAACCGCGTAGAGGAATGATAAGAGATGATGATCACCCGGAAACCTGGCCGGCATTTAAACGAGCGCTGCCTGATGATGAAGGAAGAGTATGGGCTGGCTTAATTACCGATGATCCGGAAAGCTACACATGGAAATCCTTTAGCCCTGAGGGAGAAGTTTACGCCTCATTTACATGGCCTCGTTCAATTGAAATTCACCGCGTAAAAAATGGTGCAATTTACACCATG
>PWFZ01000339.1 GCA_003555185.1 Balneolaceae bacterium
CCATGGTTGAGAGGAATTTAACAGCATCATTGAAGCGTCTGGAGCGATAGCGGAAATCCTTCAAGCGTCGCGGGGCATCGGGATTAACCACAGAGAGCGAACACAGAGAAGGTGAGTTTGCGGGCAATCATCAGGGGTCAACACAAGAATCAGCTAAACAAATAATCAATAATCAATAATCAATAATCAATTTAAGAACCACAGAGAAGGAAAGTTAGTGCAGGAAATTTTTCATTACAGCGAAGTATATCATTAGAATAGGAGATGTTATTCCGTCGTCGTTTTAAGGTTCATCATATTTGACCAAAAAGTCTATCTACCATTTACTATAGACTTTCTACTCCTATGGTTGTAAGTCAACTTTTACATGGACACAATAATCCCTAATCATTAAACCTCATTAACAAGGCACTTCGCGAAAATCATCACCCCAGCAGCGACGTTCTTCGCCGTCATCAACATAGCCCACTTTAGTATCGCTGTTCCAGTAAATGAGGATTTCCCGATCTCCGTCAAACCCTACATACTCGAGATTATTGTCGGCATTCTGTTTTGTATAATTCACATAAAACTCATTTTCGTCATAAGAGTAAATAGAATTAATTTGAAAGTTTGTTTCTGATTCAAATTCCCACTCATATTTATAAATCCAATCCTGAGAAGATTCCGGTGCATAATAACTCCATTCTCCGGATGATCCATCCTCTTTAATAACCCCTCTTGCAAACATATATTGATCAAATTCACCACCAAAATCAGCTATCGATCCACTTAAATAAATTTTCCGCTCAACGACATCTCCATTCAGCCTTTCCGCTGTAGTGGTAATGGTAAACTCATCATTACCCTGCCGATTCGTAAATTCCCAGGTCCAGATGCCATCATTAAATTCAGGTTCTACATTTTCTATAACATCAAGATAAATGTTACCACTATTTGCAAATCCAACCAGCATCGAACTTGCCGCATCAACCAAAGAGTTAGCCATCAGAAAGCCTTCATACTCCTCTTCAAACGGAGTGTCAGCTTCTTCAAACATCGTCTTATCAATTTCCATTGGTACAGAATCGGGCACCTGTGGAGGATCACCGTCATCTAAGGCTGACGTCGAATCATCAGAACACGCAGTTGCAAATAGGATAAATAGTAGACATAGATATAGAATGGAATTAGAAAGATATGCTCTCATTTCGAATTTATTTTTCGTTTCTCTTGATCTCTTTATGAAATGAAACAAATATATGGGTAAAAGAAAATTATAGATGTTGCATATTTATAAGACCCGGTTGGGTAACCACAAAGAGCGCTAAGATCACAAAGAAGAATAAAACGATGAACAAACACCGAGAAAGTGTATTGGAATAAGAGTTTAGAGGAGTTAGATAGATATCGCCGTTTTCAGTGTAATAAATCGTGGGCCAACACAAGAATCAGCTAAACAAATAAGCAATAATCATTCATAAATAATCAATAATCAATAATAATTAAAACTCTTCGCGCTTATCCTTTAATGATTTGTATAGCATTTCCCTTGCTCTGAAAATATGTGCCTTTACGGTTCCAAGCGGTAAATTAAGGTCATCTGATATCTCCTGATAGCTTAACTCTTCGAGGTGACGCATCTCAATTACTACTCTGTATTTTTCAGGCAGGTCAGCTATCGCTTTCCGGATAATTTTTTGACGCTGAGAACGAATAATATTGCGATCGGCATGCGCACTGTGATCTTCCAGTTCAACAGACATCTCCCCTTCTCTTGTTCTTACCGGCTCATCAATCGATGTTGTTTTGAGCTTCTTTTTTCGCAGGTAATCTATAGTATGGTTCGTAGTAATTCTATACAACCAGGTAGAAAATGCGTAGTCGGTATTGTATGTAGGCAGGTTATTGAATGCTTTAACAAATGCTTCCTGAATCAAATCTTCTACCTGTTCATGTACTTTAACCATTTTTAATACATGAAAATAGAGTGGTTTTTGGTATTTACTAACCAGCTTCTGAAAAGCTTTTTGATCTCCATTTACAGCCGACTGCACAAGCTCGTCATCCTCAAGACTACTTTTAGAAGCCTGATCTCTGCCAGATGTATTTTGATGCTCAGATTGAGAACTCATTTAGTAAAGTAAAATAAATTAGATATTTTGAGATAAATGTCTGTAATTATTCGCTTATTAAGTATAGGCGACAATATCTTGCCGACAAACTATTTATCAAAAAAAACAACATAAGGATAGCACTATGAAAAAACTACTAACACTATCATTTGCATTAATATTTTCTTTAGCCATTCTAAATCAGGCGGAAGCGCAGCAGGCCGATACACAAGAAGGTGTACAACAAGTTGAAGAGGGAGACTTAAAAATTGGCGTTGGGCTGGCTCTTGGTTCAGGTATTGGCGGTTTTGGCAGCAACCTGGACAATGATTTAGGTTTAAGAGCTGACGCATACTACGCCTTTAAACCACTTATTAGGGGTGGTGGTGACTTCACCTTTTATTTTCCAAAATCCAGTGGCGGAGTAGACATGACCGTTTGGGAACTTAATTTAAATGGACACTATATATTTTTACAAGAAGAGCAGTTTTTAGTATATGGATTGGGAGGACTAAACATCACCGGTATTTCAATTAGTTCTGATAATTTCAGTGACAGCGATTCTGAAGTGGGTCTTAATCTGGGTGCCGGCGTTGAGTATGGACTTGATTTTGCAGACTTTTTTGGAGAGTTGAAACTTGGAGGACTTGGAGGCGATGCAGATCAACTCGTACTTGGAGCCGGCTTACGGTTTGCCTTTTAATAGGTTTTCAGGCTTGATAGTTAAATAATATAAATCATGCGGGTCAGCGACACCGCATTACGGTTTGCGGGGCAGCGACACAGTATTACGGATCGCGAGTTAGCCATGCCGCTAGACATAACTGTGTCCTGTATTCCACCGGATTCGTAACTTAAATCTCCTGACCTGAAATGATGTAAGGGTATGTACAGTATGCGGGTAAGCGACACTGTATTACGATTTGCGGTTCAATCACACCGCTTGACATTTCTATGTCCTGGAACCCGGCTGATTCGTAGTTCAGATCGCCTGACCTGAAATAATGTAAGAGTATGAACAGTATGCGGGTCAGCGACACCGCATTACGATTCGCGGGCAGCGACACTGCATTACGATTTGTGGTTTAATCACACCCCTTGACATTTCTATGTCCTGGAACCCGGCTGATTCGTAGTTCAGATCGCCTGACCTGAATTGATTTAAGAATATGAACAGTATGCGGGTCAGCAATGCCGCATTACTATGGCATCAATATTCCGTGACGAATTCCACCGGTGGATACAATTAACTCATCGTGTAATATCCAATTTAAAAACTCACGAAGGATTAACAGCCCCGCAAGAATTACATCTCCCCTGTTTTGCAAAAATAACGGATACTTTGTCTCAATTTCTGATGAAGTTATTCCCGAAAATTCATGGATATATTGATCAATAATCTCTGCAGATAACACATAACCATTTATTTTTTCAGGGTCATAACTCTTTAAGTCCAGCTCTATAGCGGCAATAGATGTTACCGTTCCCGCAACACCAATTGTACTTTCTAAATCAACGGTATCAAATTCTACACTATTCAGCCGGCGTTGTATTTCTGCTATTGCAGATTTAATTTGTTCATGAGTGGGTGGATCAGATGTTAAAAAACGCTCAGAAAACCGAACGCTTCCTATGTCCAGAGAGATCGAATCGTCTAAATTCCCCTTCCTCCCGATTGCAATTTCTGTACTGCCCCCGCCTATATCCAATACCGCAGATCTGCCGGCTGTTTGTTCGGAGCTTAACACAGATAGTGCGCCCTTGAATGTGGTTTCGGCCTCCATCATCCCTGAAAGTAGTACGACATCCCATCCGGTCTCACTTTTAATTCTTTTTAAAAATTCATCACGGTTTGATGCATCCCGAACAGCACTTGTTGCCGTTACAATGGAAGATTTAATGGACGGATAATGTTTATTGAGGTGATTTTTGAAAGAATCCAAAACGGTTAAAACGCGTTGCTGACTTTTCGGATGAAGGGTTTTATTTTGATCTACCCCTTTTCCCAATCGAGGGACTTCAAGCAGCTCTTCTATGACGTTAAGCGTGCCACTCTTATTCTCTGCCACGAGCAAAAGAACAGAGTTGGTCCCGATATCTATGGAGGCTACACTCATTCAGATTCTTTCTTGAGCTGGAAAAGTATCCACTCTTCTTCACGCTCTATATTCATGATTTTCAGTGGTTGTTTTTCTATTTCACTACGGATTCGATCTTCGTCAGAATCCATCAGGCCGGAAAGACAGATAACCCCGCCGTTTTTTGTGCACTCAACCAACTTCGGTAAATATTCAATAAGTACATTTCTATTGATGTTAGCAAGTGACAGATCAAACATCTCATTTTCATTAATCTGCTCAAAACTCCCGAGTCGGACATCAAACCGGGACTGCACATCATTAATCAGTGCATTTTCAATAGCATTCTGTTCGCTCCAGGTATCAAAATCAAATCCCACTGCCGATTCAGCACCCAGCTTTAATACTGCTATAGCCAAAATTCCAGTGCCGGTTCCTGCATCGAGTACAGACTTGCCTTTGCAGTCTAAACGATCGAGATAACGAAGCATCAATCGTGTAGTAGCGTGATATCCAGTTCCAAATGACATTTTGGGGTCAATTTCGAGTAGTATTTGTCCGGGCTCGGGTTCTTTTAATGACCACGTTGGGCGTACAAGAAAATTCCCGACAACCTGGGGCTCTATTGTATTTTCCCATGTTTGATTCCAGTTCTCCTCTGTAACCTCCTCCATCTCCATGGCTTCAGCTTTGGGAAAAGCAATAACCAGCTGCTCTATATATTCCCGGCTCGAATCGTTGAATCGAGGTTTCTCCACAAATGCGATCAGTTTGTCGTCCATTTGCTCAAAACCATAGAAATCAAGATCGATTAGTTCAGCGATAAAATGTTCATGATATTCAGGATCTAACGTTATCGTAAGCTTCAAATAGTTCATCGTGGTATTCGATTATATATAAGTTCCAATACAACATCACCCACGGCTTGCAGTGTTTCGGCATCAATGATATCCATGTTGTCATTATGAGTGTGCCAGTAAGGAGGAAAGTTAACCTGACCATCGGGTCCAGCGGTGTGATGAATAATATTTACCATCGGAATTCCTGTTGTTTGCTGAACCACTACATGATCGTCTGCCACACGTCCACCTCTTTCATCCAAAAACATTTCTCCGTGCCCAAGTTCTGCCGCAATACTCCACAATTCATTCACCAAATTTGGCGCATACTGCATGGAATACCCCTCTTTTGCAAATTTAGCGTCTACTCCGCCCACCATATCCAGAAGAATTCCAAACCGTGGATTATAACCGGGTACCGGAGGATTATTGCCCCAGTGTCGTGCACCCAAAAAGTAGTTATTTAAATCTCCCGATCTTCCATAATCTTCTCCATCAAATAAAATAATATCGACTCCGATAGGTACATCATTTTCGGCAAAAACAGATGCTAACTCCATCAAAACACCGACACCACTTCCTCCGTCATCAGCTCCAAGTATTGGTGAGTCAGGATCATTTGGGTCTTCATCAGCACGGGGACGACTATCCCAGTGAGCGGCCAGTAGTATTCGATCTTCATGCTGTGTACCAAACGAGGCCAGAAGATTATACATCGTCAATGTGTCACCATACACTTCCTGCTGGAATTCCTGTACAAACACGTTTTGCTGTCCCGCAACGTCCCGAAAATAATCACGCAAATAGTTAATGGTTTCAACATGGGCTTCAGAGTTTGGAACACGGGGACCGAACGCCACCTGTGTTTCAATAAAATTATATGCCCGATCAGAAGAGAATGCCGGTACCTCCCTGTTCTGCTGTTCGAAACTTAAATCATCATCTGAACTACAGGCGTAGAACAAAAATGACCCTGCCACTATTATTAAACTGGCTTTCCAATTCTTCATTTACTCTTTATTTGATTTATGGAGCTCTTTATAAAACGTTGATTCTCCGACTTCAATCGTCACGTTGTTCATCATTGCGCTCAGTATAACGACTCCCGTCACGTTGAACCTGCCTGTGCTAAAGCTTCGGAAGACAGGCGCAACAAAGCGAGAGCGGAGTGAAATCGAAACGTACCCGTACAGGCTTTCCAGTTTTTCATTCACTCTTTATTTGATTTATGAACCATGGTTGCGGATGATTGATGCACCGGTACCACAATGGTGTCTAAAATATTCACATGATCCGGTCTGCCGGCCACAAACAGAACGATTTCTGCAACGTCATCGGCAACCAGCGGCTTCATTCCTTTATATACTGCAGCGGCTTTATCCTTGTCTCCATCAAAACGAACCTCACTGAATTCCGTTTCTACCAAACCCGGAGATACCGCACTTACCCTTATATTCGTTCCGTGCAGATCTTTTTTTGTCGCTTGTGTAATAGCGTTTACCGCAAATTTTGTGGCACAGTAAACCACTCCGCCTGCATAGGCTTCATGACCGGCAGTAGATCCAATATTTATGATATGTCCGCTGTTTCTTTCTCTCATTTGCTCTGACACGTATCGGGTGACCGTGAGCAAGCCTTTAACGTTGGTATCAATCATAGTATCCCAATCATCTGGATCAGCCTGATCAACCGGGTCGGTTCCGGCGGCAAGCCCGGCATTATTGATAAGAATATCAATTGGATGGGAAATGGACGTGAGTGCTGATTTACAGGCTTCGCAATCGCGAATATCAAATGAATAGATTTCAACCTCTATCCCATTTGTTTGAGATAACGTTATTTGCAGTTTTTTGAGCCTATCTTCTCTCCTGCCCGTTAGGATGAGATTGGCCCCTGCCGCAGCAAATTGTTCTGCGCAGGCTTTTCCGATTCCAGAAGTTGCCCCGGTTATCAAAACCCATTTGTCTTTTAACCGGTTGGCAATCATCATCCCTCCCGTTGAAGGGATTCAATTTCACGACCGGCCCTTAAAATATCCGTTTCCCGAAATGCATCACCCATAAACTGAATCCCAATCGGTAAACCGTTTGAGTGAGTGCCTGCCGGAACGCTAATTCCACAGATTCCGGATAAATTGGCTGATATAGTATAAATATCGTTCAGGTACATTTGAACCGGATCATCCTGATTTTCTCCCAATTTAAAGGCCGTTGTTGGCGCTGTGGGTGATACAATCACGTCCACTTTTTCATATGCGTTTTTAAAATCCTGCTTGATCAGCCGGCGTACTTTTTGTGCTTTCCCGAAATAGGCTTCGTAATAACCGGCACTCAACACATACGTACCCAGCAGAATCCGGCGTTTTACTTCCTTACCAAAACCTTCAGTTCTGGACTGTTTATAGAGACGAATCAGTGGAGTATCCTGCTTATTCATCGTTTGCAGTAATGATTCTCTTTCGCCGCCAACAGCAACTGCAAGTCGCTTTTCAAGTGCGATTTGTTCTTGTTTAAGCTGTTCTTCAACTTTATTAAAGTCAGCCCGGTGGCCATATCGAATACCATCATACCGTGCCAGGTTACTGGAAGCTTCTGCGGTTGCCAAAATATAATAGGTTGCGATGGCGTACTTTGTGTGCGGCAGGTGAATGGGAACAAGAGTATGTCCCTGCTTTTCGAGACTCTTCAGCTGATCCTGAATCAATGTTCTGATTTCATCATCCAGACCTTCACCAAAATATTCTTCGGGAACGCCTATCTTTAATTTTTTTGATGTTTTCACAGCCTCTTGATAATCCTCAACCTTATGGTCAGATGAAGATTGGTCCATCGCATCATGACCTGCAATATGCCCGAGAATAATGGCAGAATCTGTTACGTTTTTCGAAAAAGGGCCAATGGAATCAAATGAAGAAGCGTATGCAACCAGGCCATGACGGGAAACGCGGCCGTAAGAAGGCTTTAATCCCACCACACCGCAATAAGATGCTGGTTGACGAATAGAACCTCCTGTATCGCTGCCAAGGGCTACATCACACATATCTGCAGCAACCGCAGCTGCACTTCCGCCGCTGGATCCTCCGGAAACATATTCCGTGTTGAGCGGATTTTTTGTGGGGCCGTAGACAGAATTTTCAGTAGAAGAACCCATGGCAAATTCATCCATGTTTGTTCTTCCGATTAAAAGAGCATCTTGCTGCAGAAGATTTTCAACAACAGTTGCGTTGTATACACTGTTGAAGTTCTTTAAAATATTGCTGGAACAGGTAACATCACTTCCCTTTTCGCAAAGAACATCTTTGATGCCAATTACAGAACCGGCAAGCGCCCCCGCGGATCCGTCTTTAATCTTCTTTTGAATAGTAAGAGCGCGGGTTCGAACAGAGTCGAAATCAGTGTTGATAAATGCGTTAACAGATGGGTTCTTTTCTTCAATTGTGCTGATATATGAGTCAACGATATCAGTAAAAGAGATACTACCGGATTTTAACCGCTCTTTTGTTGAGAGCAAATTCTTCATTTAGTGTCTTATTTTTGGTCAGATTTTGGTTCTTCCTTTTTTGCCGGTTCCTCAGAATTGGCAGGAGGTTTAGGTGGCTTATTTATTTCCTCGTTGCCTTTATCTATCTCTTTTTTAATGTCGTCTGATGCTTTACGGAACTCATTTATACCCTGACCTAAGCCACGAGCAAGTTCGGGTATTCGTTTAGCTCCAAAAAAGAGCAGAATAACTAAAACCAAAATGACAATTTCAAAACCGCCGGGCATTCCCATAATTTTCCTTATTTGTGATAAATTAAATTGCTGTCTATGGAACCAAGATAAAAAATATTTTATTGACCTTTTGAAGTGCTTTCAAAAAAATGTTTACCTTAGGCAACTTTTTATTTGCATTTGTCTTCCACAAACAGTTTATAACAATCAATTAATTTATTAAATAGTTAAAGAGAATAACATATTATGATTTGGACAGTTGAATTAGCAGCAGTTTTAGACGAAGCTCCTTTCCCCGCAACCCGCGAAGAATTAATCGAATGGGCTGAACGGAATGGTCTTCCCCAACAGGCAATCGACAATCTGTACGAATTGGATGAGATAGCTGAAGGCGAAGATACCATCTATGAAGGAATTGAAGATATCTGGCCTGACTATATCCGAAAAGAAGATTTTTTCCATGGTGAAGAGGATGAAGG
>PWFZ01000201.1 GCA_003555185.1 Balneolaceae bacterium
ATCTATTCATTACTTCCAAAAAACAACCACCCCTTGCCCCTCCTTAGAAAGGAGAGGATTTTTTAGGACATAATTCGAATATATAAACTTACTCACGCATTAGTTTCTTGTACTGAATGCGGTTTGGCTGATCTTCTGAAATACCTAACCGTTCGCGGCGATTTTCTTCATACTCCTGGTAATTGCCTTCGAACCAATTAACCTGGCTGTTTCCTTCGAACGCTAAAATGTGAGTAGCAACCCGATCGAGGAACCATCTATCGTGAGAAATCACAACGACGCAGCCTGCAAAATCAAGAATCGCCTCTTCCAGTGCCCGAAGAGTGTTCACATCCAAATCGTTTGTCGGCTCATCCAAAAGCAGTACGTTTGAGCCTTCTTTTAACACTTTTGCCAGATGGACCCGGTTTCTCTCACCACCGGAAATCTCGGATACTTTTTTCTGCTGATCACTTCCGCTGAAGTTAAATCTTGCAACATAGGCTCGCGAGTTCACTTCACGGCTTCCCAATTTCAAAATATCGTTTCCGTCAGAAATTTCCTGCCAGATTGTTTTCTCAGGATCAAGTGGCCGGCTCTGATCTACATAGCCAAGCTCCACTGTGTCTCCAATTTCAAGCTTGCCATCATCCGGCTTCTCTTCTCCGGTAATCATTTTAAACAGTGTGGTTTTACCCGCACCGTTGGGACCAATCACCCCAACAATACCACCGGGGGGAAGACTAAACTCCATATTCTCCACCAGAAGCTTATCATCATATCCTTTTTTGACGCCTTTGGCTTCAATTACCTTGTCGCCCAGTCTGGGTCCGGCCGGAATAAAGATCTCCATCTCTTCACGTTTCTTGCGGCGATCTTCCGACAGCAGTTCCTCATACGAGCTAATACGCGCCTTGCTTTTCTTACGCCGGCCTTTCGGATTTTCGCGAATCCACTCCAACTCCTGCTGTAAAGTTTTTTGTCGTTTTGACTCCTGCTTCTCTTCCGTTTTAAGCCTGTTTTGCTTCTGTTCCAGCCATGAAGTGTAATTCCCTTCAAATGGAATCCCTTCCCCCCTATCAAGTTCCAAAATCCATCCGGCAACATTATCCAGAAAGTAACGATCGTGAGTTACGGCGATAACGGTTCCTTCGTATCGTGCCAAATGCTGCTCCAGCCAGCCCACAGATTCGGCGTCCAAATGGTTTGTCGGCTCATCAAGCAGAAGTACATCCGGTTTTTTTAGTAATAATCTACAAAGCGCAACTCGTCGTTTTTCACCACCGGAAAGGTGCTCCACATTCGCATCAGCGGGCGGACAACGAAGTGCATCCATTGCCTGCTTTAATTTACTGTCTATATTCCACGCATCGATTCTGTCGATCTTTTCCTGAAGCTTACTCTGTTTTTCGATCAGCTTCTCAAAATCAGCATCGGGATCGCTAAAGCCTTCATTAACGGCTTCATATTCTTTAATAAGGTCAATCGTCTCCTGCACACCCTCTTCTACAATTTCCTTTACCGTTTTTGAGGGGTCCAACTTCGGTTCCTGACGCAGGTATCCGAAAGTAATTCCTTTCTGAGCTGAAATATCGCCCAGATACTCTTCATCTTCACCGGCAATAATTCGCAGTAGTGTACTTTTCCCTGATCCATTGAGTCCCAGAACGCCAATTTTTGCGCCATAGAAAAAGGAGAGATAGATATCTTTTAAAACTGTGATGTTGGGTTTGTAGATTTTACTAACCCCGTTCATCGAAAATATTATTTTTTGGTCGCTCACACGCTAAAATTTAATTTACTGATAAGTTATTTTATCAAAGGTACAAAGAATGCGAAGATTTTTGGAGAGATTTATTCCAATCTTCTTTTGTATCATATTCTGCCCATTTGAATGAACCCGAATACTATTCGGTTTTGTAATTGAATTTGAAAAACCCCTTATATGAAAAGTTTATTAGCAATCACTATTACTATTGTATTTATCGTCTCATGCACCACCATAGAAATCACTGAACGAGATGCGTTCGATGCTCATAAAACAATCACCCCACAGCAGTTTAACTACTCGCAGTATGAATTGCATGAACTCACCCTCAAAACCGATGACGGCGAAACGCTAAACAGCTGGTTTCTTGAACATAAAGATGCAATTGCAACGGTTCTCTATCTGGGTGGTAATGGTTTTTTAATGGTCAAATCTGCACCACTTATAGAGGCTTACTCTTCCATACCTGTCAACCTGATGATGCTGGATTATCGGGGCTATGGACTTAGCAGTGGTGAGCCTACCGTAGAAGGAGTTCACAAGGATGCAAAGACTGCCTTCCGATTTGTAAAAAATGATTCCCCATCTCCAACTGATAACGTTTATGTACACGGACATTCCATGGGATCGTTTTTATCTGCTTATATCACTGACACCGAAGAGGTAGCAGGGTACATTCTGGAAAGTCCCATCACAGAAGTGAATAGCTGGACCAAAGGACTCATTCCGTGGATACTACGCCCTTTTATTCGGTTTGATATTGATTACGCCATCAAAGAGCAGAATAATGTAGATCGTGTAGCAAAGGTCGATAAACCACTGCTGATTATGGGCGGATCAGCTGATGAAATAACACCTTTTACAATGGCCGAAAAACTGGAAGAAGTCTCCGGATCGAGCCAAAAACGGCTGGTTAAGATTACCGGAGGCACCCACAACGACCTCCCCACATTCATGAGCTACAGAATTGCCCTGGAGCAATTTCTTACTGATTAGATTTCTGTAAACGGGCAACCCACCACAGCATCAGTATGTCATAAATGGCGTGGGCTGTCATGGCTGAAACCAATCCAACATATTCATATAAAAACCCAAGCATCATACTCAGGCTAAAGAGCAGCACGCCGAATAAAATATGGCCGGCAGATTTGAATTTAAAATATCCGTGTATGGCCACAAAAATAATGGATGTCAGCCAAATGCCAATCAGTGGCTGCATAGCGCCTCGAAACAAAAGTTCCTCTCCTATTCCCGCAAACAGTGATAACTGAACTCTGTCAAAGGTAGTGATATTGCTGTTTTTAAGTACTTTAAAAATGGCAAAATCATCCAAAACAGGTTTCACCGGCGGACGTGTGGAAAAGAAAACGATCACTCCTGCGGCGGCTGTTCCCGCCAAAAGTCCGCACACAATTTGGATGGATATTGCATACCCATGTTCAAATGCAGAAAGTATGCTTTTATCAAAAAAGAAATAGTAAAGGGTCAGAGCTATAAGCGTATAGAAGAGAAATGAAATCAGAGAAATACTTATCAGGTTACGGCCTGATAAATTTTTCCCTATATCTTCTTCCAGGTTATTTTCTTTGTTATCAGAATTCATCATAAATAAGATAAAGATCAGTTAATCAACCTGACCTTTATCGATAATCTCCTCCAGCTCTTTTACATTAACACCTAATTTCACTTCCATCTCTTCAAGGGTCAGATTCTTTGTTTCAGGCATTACTTTCCAAACAAATATCAGCTGAAGTACCATCATAAAAGCGAAGAAGGCAAAAATTTGAGCACCCGTAAATGCACTTAGTACAGTCGGAGTTACCAGTGTGATGATGGCTGCAAAAATCCAGTGTGTTCCCGATCCCAATGACATTCCGTAATCCCTCACCACATTTGGGAAAATTTCCGAGATAAATACCCAGATCACTGCACCCTGCCCCACAGCATGAGCGGCAATAAATGCACAGACAAAAATCACGACCACCACACCTTCTGCTCCGGTAAAAAATGCCCATGACACACCTCCCAAAGAAAGGATATATCCAAAAGAACCGATATACATTAATGATCTTCGACCAATTCTGTCAATCAAATACATGCCAAGCATAGTAAATAATAAATTTACTACCCCTAGAGAAACGGATGCGCCCAGAACATCCCCGGCCGCAACTCCTGCAGACTCAAAAATTCGCGGCGCATAATAAAGAACAAAATTAATGCCCGACAACTGATTAAAGAAAGCGAGCAAAAAGGCAAGAATTATTGGAAACTGAAATCTTTTGGAGAAAAACACCGTTGCTTCTGCCGTTTTTGAAACGGACTTCTTAATTTCGAGAATCATTTTATCGATATTCTCCCGTGGATTAAGCTGCTCAAGTAAGCTTTTTGCACCCCTGATATCATTTCGTTTTAGTACTAACCAGCGTGGGCTTTCCGGCACCCCTAAAACCAGCAACAGATAAATAGATGCAGGTATGGCTTCTACGCCAAGCATCCATCGCCAGGCACTTTCGCCGAATGTGCTGCCAATCCAGTAATTGGAAATGTAGGCAATGAGTATTCCGAATACGATATTGAACTGATAAAGTGCCACCAGTTTTCCGCGGTTTTTGGCCGGTGTGATTTCTGATATATAAATTGGCACGGCTACAGATGAGGCGCCAACACCCAGGCCTCCGATAAAGCGGGAAAAAGAAAATATATACGGATCAGGTGCGAAAGCTGAGCCCAATGCAGAAACGAGGTACAGTATTCCAATCCAAAACAACGTTTTTCTTCTACCGAAACGATCACATGGTATACCACCAAAAAGAGCTCCGATCACCGTACCCCACAGTGCCATCGACATGATAAATGTGCCATGAAAGAGATCTGACGTCTGCCATAATTCCTGTATGGATCGTTCTGCACCTGAAATTACAATAACATCAAATCCAAACAGAAATCCCGCTATTGCCGCAACAACACTGGAGAGCAGAATCGATTTTGTTTTAAACATATACGTAGTTTTTATTTATATGAGCCTTTTTTTATAAGTGTATTATTACCTGAATATTTTTGGAATGTCATTCCTGATCCCAGGTAGATCTCAGTGTCCAGAAGTCAATTTGTTCAATTGTGGCCGTGCCACCCTGCGAAAACACCTGTATATCCCGGCTTTCAGGGTCAGGAAATATACGATTTGTAATTACAGGTACACCATTATTTGCAAACACCTCTATTGATGACCAGTCTACAAAAATATGGAGACGTATTTTCCCATCCACCAATAATACCGGAGCATCGTTACGAATACCAAACTCTTCAGTAAATTCTTCATCTCCGGAGTTTCTGCGATCCACAAAAGCTGATTGTATGCGTGAGTCATACCCAACAATGGTCTCTTCTCCATCACCTACCCGAAGCAGTAATCCGGCAGCATCCGCATCACCCGGATCAATTTCTACGATCATCTCATACGCCAGGCCGGAAAGCCCCTGATCGGAGAGAGACGTGATTTCACTCGCTTCTACAGTAATATCTTGAAGCTGAATATGATCCTCTCTCAGCTGCTGAAGTTCTTCAACCGGCCGTTGAACCATCAATATTTGATCATCCACCCGTTCGAGGTGAATAGACCTTGGTATAGACATTGCACTTCTCCATGGCTCGGTAGGTATTTGATTTGCATACTCCCAGTTGTTCATCCATCCTACCCATAATCTACGTCCGTCTTCTTCAGGTATATTATTCCATGTAATTGCAGCATAAAAATCTGTTCCGAAGTCTGTCCATAATACCTCTCCCTCAGAGTTTTCATCATCGGGAATAAATTGTGTTCCATCCCAGTCGCCAATAAAATATTGCGAACCGGAACCACCGGCAATCGCTCCCGGATTCATATCAACTTGCAGTACCCATCTCATGTCACCGGGGTCTCCATCTACAGGTAGCTGAAATAAATCAGGACACTCCCAGATGCCTTCTATTCCCCCCGCCGGACCAAAATCGCTCAGATACTCCCAGTCAATTAAATTATCAGAAGAATAAAACTGCACCTTATGCTGAAGAGGAAGGGCAACCACCATCAACCATTGGTCCATCTCATCCATCCATACTACATTAGGGTCACGAAAATCCGGATCTTCATGATCCAATACGGGGTTTCCTTCATATTTTTCAAATGTTTCACCACCATCGATACTATAGGCAAGTGATTGCGCCTGATTTGGCTCATCTCCACCATATGCACTTGTATAAATTGCTACGATTGGAGCATGATTGCCATCACCAAATCCAGTAGTATTATTGTGATCAACCACGGCACTGCCTGAAAATATACCTTCCTCTTCCTCTTTACCGTAAGGAATTGCTACCGGCCTGTGTTCCCAGTGGACCAGATCGTCGCTCACTGCGTGCCCCCAACTCATAAAGCCCCAGGTGTCTCCAAATGGGTTGTACTGATAAAACATATGATATTGATCATCATAAAAGACCAAGCCGTTAGGATCATTCATCCAGTTAATTTTGGGAGTGAAATGGAATTGGGGTCTATATCTCTCAGTATATGTTACATCTGTATCTAAATGCTGGTTTATAAGATCTTCATCAAACGCAGTTTCCGGTTCTTGAGCCGGTTCACAGCCTGTTAGCATAAAGGTATAGCTAAATGTTAGTATTAAAATCAGGAAAAAAGGGGGGGCAGCGTTATACGATCTCAATGGTATTCTTTTTTTCATCACAACTACGTTTTTTGATTATGATTTTCTTCACTCAACTAAATTACTCTCTCCTTTATAAATTAAATGAATTCATTCATTTAATTCTATTGTAGATTTTAATGGTTGATCTGCAAAAACTTCGATTTCGACTACTTTGCATCACAACAAAATATAATTTTACAATGTAACACATCGTTTACTTTTTGAATCTTTAACAGAATGATGTATCGTTAAACTTATTCAAACATTGAGCTCCCTTATATTTTATTATCTCTATGGCAAAACCAGTTTACTACTCTTCATTATCGATCATTACTATTTTTTCATTTTTTCTAATAGGACTATCAGGATGCTCAAGCACAGAAACTGTTAATGAGAGTACTGCACAGCAGCGGGATATGTCTGAAATGGAGGCGATTTATTGGGAGAGAATAAAGGAGTCCCGCATGAATTTTACGGATGCTGATGTCGATTTCATGAACGGAATGATAGGCCATCATGCGCAGGCTTTAATCATGTCTCGATTGGCCCCGGAAAATGATGCCAGCCGCTCCATTCAAGTTTTGGCCGCTCGAATAATTAATGCCCAGGGTGATGAAATAAAATTAATGAAGCGCTGGTTAGACGACCGGAATCAACCCGTTCCCCAAGTTCATATTGACGGGTTGAATTTAATGGTCCACGGACCGGACGATCACCACGGTCACCATGGAATGCATGATCATTCCGATATGCCCGGCATGCTATCGCAGTCTCAACTCGAAGAACTGGCAGCCGCAAACGGTCGCGAATTCGACCGTTTATTTCTGAAATTTATGATTGAACATCACGAAGGAGCTATAACAATGGTCCAGACTCTATTTGCTGCAGATGGTGCCGCCGCTGACAGAGAAATGTTTGATCTGGCATCCGGCATTAATGCTGAACAGATTACCGAAATTGAGCGAATGAAACTGATGCTGGAAAATATTCCTGACAGCTGAAGAAATTGAATATCTACTACTATCTCTGTGTAAGTCTATTTTGATTTCTGCAGTGGATGGGTTGGGAGTGATTTTCTTAAGGTGCGCATATTTATAATTTCTCAGTCACCTTGTTAAATTACATTTACCCTTCAAGCTAATACGCTTTTATAAAACCTGAACCAACAAATAACTACATATGAAACATCTATTCCCGGGGATTTTGCTCGCACTTGCCGTTGTTTTCGGCGTGTACAGCTGTGCTTCCTCAGAAATGACACAAGAAGAAGATTCGTCCAACATTATGCAACTCCACGAAGCAGACAGGCCCAGCCCTGATCCTCGTGTAGGTTTAGGAGGAGGCCTTTTTGATTACGAAGAAACCATCTGGAATTTAAATCTTTTATCAGCAACACCTCCACCTGAGAGTTTTCTGGGTTCATGGGGTACCGATTTGGCGTTTATCGATCATTATGCCATTCAGGGCAACTATGATGGATTTATAATTTGGGATATATCAAACCCCGAAAGTCCTGAAGTTGTCGTTGATTTTGTATGTCCGGCTTCTCAAAGTGATGTATCCGTTTATGGAAATCTCCTGTTCGTTTCAGGTGAAGGACTCGGAGGGCGGCTAGATTGTGGCGAAGATGGAGTACAAGAGCCCGTAAGTGAAGAACGACTTCGTGGAATCAGAATTTTTGACATCTCTGATATAGAGAACCCTGAGTACATATCTAACGTACAAACTTGTCGCGGATCACATACTCACTCTGTTTTGGTTGATCCTGACGATGATCAAAATATTTATGTTTATGTATCAGGATCTGCACCTGTTCGACCGGAAGCTGAACTTCCAGGTTGTACAAGCGTCTTTCCTGATGAAGACCCTGACAGCCCGCTTTTCCGAATTGAAGTTATAAAAGTGCCTCTGGATGATCCTAAGGCTTCTGCTATAGCTAATTCCCCGAGAATTTTTGACGATTTAGAAGCACCTCCAACAAGAGACGCAACTCCTGAAGAGCGTCAGCGAATTGAAGAAGCCCGAGAAGCAGGAGCCTTTATTGGCAGTATGCAGGGTCGCGAACGTGTAATGTCGGGCGGAATGGTAAGAAACTTCCTTTCTCAAATAGTTGAGGAACGAGGCGGAACTGAAGTAACAGCAGAAGATAGTGCTGCGCTTCGCGACAGACTTCCCGATTTTATTGATGAAATGCTTGCGTCTCGCGGCAGAGGATCTGAAGCGTTAGGTCCTAATCAGTGCCACGATATTACACTTTATCCGGAATTAGGAATTGCCGGAGGAGCATGTGAGGGCTATGGTCTGTTGCTTGATATTTCTGACCCTGTAAACCCGACACGAATTGATGCTGTAGCAGATTCTAACTTCGCCTATTGGCATTCAGCCACATTTAACAATGATGGTACAACCGTGCTTTTCACAGATGAATGGGGCGGCGGAACTCAGCCTAAATGTCGTGAAGAAGATCCTTATGAGTGGGGAGCAAATGCACTTTACACAATTGAAGATGGGAAAATGGTATTTCAAAGCTATTTCAAAATGGATGCCCCACAAACAGAAGCAGAAAATTGTGTCGCTCACAACGGATCACTGATCCCAATTCCCGGACGCGATATTATGGTTCAGTCCTGGTACCAGGGCGGTATCAATATTTTTGACTTTACTGACCCGAAAAACCCGGTTGAAATTGCATTCCACGATCGTGGACCTATCAACCCGGAAA
>PWFZ01000265.1 GCA_003555185.1 Balneolaceae bacterium
AGAGGTTTGCAACTATTTGTGCTACAGAAACACAATCCCTAATGCCAGTGCAGTTGTCTTTAAAAAAAGAGATGATTTGTTCAATGATGATATCATAAACAGTCGATTTACAGGAGATTGGCAGTTTTGGGTCAACTATTTAAAAGTCGGAAAAATTGGGTTTACATCTGAAGAGTTGAGCTATCATAGATTTCATGAAAATGCGACAAGGGCTAAAAAAGATACCGATAGTAAACTTTTACGGCTATCGGAACGCTTAAAGGCTATCAAAGATGGGCGGGCTTTCTGTGGCAAAGGCATGATAACTATCAAGGAATCTTACAAATATAAATACCTGTTTAAATTTATTTCTGAATTAGAGATATCGATGTTAAACACTACAATTTTAAGAACAGTACCTATTGATATATTGCTGTATACGCTTTTGTATAAGTTGAGCAAGTTCAGGTATAAAGTGATCAATAAACTCTCATAATTTTTACCGGACATGAATATTTTAATCTACACTCAGTGGTCTAATTATTTAGGGTATACTGTTGGAGGGGCTGAAACATCGTTGAGGGTATTAGCCGAAAAGCTCGCTAAAAACGGCCATAATGTTGTTTATTTGACTGAAGTAAAAGGAGGGAGATTTTATAGCCACGAAAATAAAACCGTGAATGGAGTGAATCTCCATATGGTAAACCTGCCGGATTTACCAAGTAAGGGAATAAAGATTTTTTTATGGCTACGGCAAAAACTTATTGATTATTATTTCAATAAAGCTGCCAAAGAAATAATCAATAAATACAACATTGAGATAGTACATACCTACCATGAATTTCCAGGGATGGCGAGATTCCTTGAGCTCAAAAAAAAGGAGGATTTCGAATACAAAACCATCCTGAGAAACGCAGGAAAGTTTTGGGTAAAGCGCATATCTGAAGAACCTGCATTAAAGGAAAACTACGAATCTGTTTTCAACGACGTTGATAGCGTGAATTTTATATCGTCAGGGTTAGAAGTGATGTTCAACGAAGAAGTCATAGATAAAGGTTTAAATGTGAGTTTAAACCATCGATTTGTAAAAGATATTGGCCTTCCGTTAAGCAAGGTTGATAAACAATGGAATCCCGGGAAAAAGGGTACGTTTAAAATGGTAATGGCTTCCAGGTTTAGTACACATCAAAAACGCCAGGAGTTATTGGCAGAGGCTGTTTCTATGCTGCCGGAAACAATGAATTGGGAACTGCACCTTGTGGGAGATGGGCCAACAAAAAAAGGAATTCAGCAGTTTGTTGAAAATAAGGGGCTAGGTAAAAAGGTAATTTTCCACGCCTATCTGGAGCAAGAAAAACTTTGGGATTTGATGAGCACCAGCAACATTTATGTGCATGCATGTGACTTTGAAGGGCTAAGTAAGATCACAGTTGAAGCGATGAGGATGGGGATGCCGGTTTTGGTATCAGATGTTTTGCCGCTGAATAACTATATCAGTGATGGGAAAAATGGATTTTTGGTTGAGAACTCCCCAGGATCATGGATGGAGAAAATTCAAGAATTATCCGAAAGCCAAACGCTGCTCGAAAACGTATCAAACCCCGCCAAACGATACGTTGAGAACCATTTTAACGCTGATGAAAATGTGAAGGCCTATGAGGATTACTTTAAGAGAATCCTCGCGGGTCAGTGACCACGTACCACAGGTCGCCTGACCTGTAATGGAATTAGTTTGATCCGCGGGTCAGCGACGCCGCGATACTACTACACACCCATGCAGTTGAACTTCTCTACTGTTTGATTATTTTTATCCCGAATTTCTAACTCAAATAAAAAACTACGATGAGCAAAAGAAATATTGTAAATAACTTAGATCACGAATTTACAGTGGAGTACTATGTGAAAGATGATCAGGGCAAGCCAACATTGGATAATAAGCTCACTATTGGAGCTGGAAAAAAAGAACCGTTGGACACTCTAGTTGACACGTGCTGGCTAAAATTCACCGTTGCTAAAAGAGGCGGTTGTACGGTTAACTTAACTGGAAGCCAGGTCCTAGAACAAATTACAGTTAAACCGGTAAGCAGCGGCGGACCCAATACAGAAACGGTTGTTAAAATTTCAGCTTCAAAAGAAGAGTCTCAAGATCAAAAAGAAGGTGATGATGATGTAATTATTAAAGATGCTGAATCACAGCCTTAAATGGACTCTTTGTATTGATTTAAGGTTAAAATATTTCTATTTAGTGTCGAACTAAATTTCGTGTTCTTAATCAATATCTATGGCTCGGCTCTGGGTTTCTTCTGTTTTAACCTTACTTCTTTTTTCAGGGATTTTCTGTCCCCAAAAAAGCTATGCTCAGGACGGAGAAATTGACAGAACGATCTTGCCGGGTATACCTCAGATTGAAACCATTCAGTTATATGGAATTACCAGCTACTTACAATACTGGGCGATCACCAAAGATCGAGATGGAAATCTTTTTGTGGGTTCAGCTGGTAACTTGATGCACTTTGACGGGGAACGGTGGAATTCTCTTTTAACACAGGGACCTGCCGTGCGAAGTGTTGAGCCGGGGTTTGACGGAGAATTGATTACAGGTGGGGTTTCTCAATTAGGCATGTTTGAGCGTTCAGGTACAGCACTGGTTGATACTCTTTTATACCGAGACCTTCTGGATAAGGTGCCGAACTCGCAAAAGAATTTTGGGCCTGTAAACTCAATTATAGTCCGGCAAGACTCTTCTCTTTACTTCAATGGATCCCGGTTTTCTTTTCATTTCAAAGAGGATTCTCTCACCACGCTCAGTGACGATATTTGGATATTCCGACTCTTTGATACCCACGGCTCCATCATCACCAATGATTCCCTGGGCATCTCCATCTATGAAGATGGAAATCTGAACCTGATTCCGGGTGCAGAACAGTTTGAATACACCGGGGTACAGTGCGTGATGGAAATGGAGGGTGAGGGCTTCCTGTTTAACGTTCGAAATGAAGGGCTTCACACCTACGACGGATCAGCCTTTCAAAAACTGGAGAGTGAAGCGACTGATTTTCTAAGAAATCTGACGCCCTATACGTGCCAGGTTTTACAAGACGGCAGCTATTTTATTGGTACCACAACCGGAGGAGGAGTACGATTTACGGCTGATGGTACGGTGTTAGGTACGTTTACTACGGATACCGGTCTTCCCGAAAATATTATTTATGATTCCTACCTCGATGTGGATGGAACCCTTTGGCTCAGCCATATGGAGCATATCTCCAAGCTAAATTTTGGCTCCCCAATTCGTCAGGTTCACCGGAGTGATGATTTTGAGGGAATGCCATATACGATGGTTGAATTTGAGGGCGATTATTATGTGAGTACAGACCGTGGACTTTATTCGATTCGTGGTGATAACAACAGAGTTGAGAAATTGTTTTCGAATTCACCAATTAATAAACTCTATGAAGCGAATGGAGACCTCTATCTTTATACCTCCAGAGAACTCTTCAAACCACTTCATTCCTCTGAATCAGTGGTAGAATTCAAACGAACAATTGATACAATTCATCCATATAAAAAAGATTCTTCCCTCTATTTTACTTTTTCGGACCGTGGGGTGACTATCATCGAAAAGGAGGGAGAAACCTATTCTGAAACTTCCCGTATTACAAATGTCAATTTAGCACATGGAAATATGGTTGAAAACGATGCAGGAGATATTTGGGTGGGGTCTGAATCAGGAAATTTTATTTCAATTACAGCAAGTGAAATAGAGCGGTTTTTGGAAACGGGAGAGGCTACAGTAAAAGAGTATGACATGCCGGATGGATGGCACAGGGACCGAACTCAAATTTTATACCCCCTGATCGTTAATAATGATATTTTAATAGGGGCAAATTCTGGTCTTTACAGGATTGATAAGGCGACGGACAGTGTGGTGGAAGATAATCGATTTGGAGAATTTAGCAGAGTGGTTGAATCGACAGGAAATGACAGATCAATTCACAGAATGGTAGCGGATGACAATGGCAATATTTGGCTTCGGGCAAACCGGATGTTTCACTATGTAGAAAAACAGGAGGATGGTAGTTACGAAATTCACAGCCGTGCACTTCGTCGGATCAACGACAATCAAAACAATGATATTTTAGCGGTAGGAGACGGAAAAGCGTGGTTTGTTGGGAGTAAGGGGTTGTTCTTCTATGATCACAATTTGGCAACAGAACCCTCCGTTCGACCGCCCATCATTCGTACGGTTACCGCACGTGAGGATTCCCTTGTATTTCAGGGGTTTGATCGGGAAAAATCAGAAAATGCTCTGCTGCGGCTTCCCTACGAGCTCAATGATCTGCGGATAGAGTATGCATTTACAGATTACAGTTCATTTGAGGGAACGGAATACCAGGTGAAATTGGAAGGGTTCAATAATGATTGGTCACTTTGGAGTGATGAAGCCCGCAAAGATTATACACAAATTCGGGAGGGCAGCTATCGGTTTATGGTTCGCGCAAAAGATGTGACGGGAGTTGTAAGCGAAGCCTCCGTTTTGTCCATTCAAATTTTGCCACCCTGGTACAGAACCATTTGGGCATACCTGCTCTATCTGGGCGTTTTTTCAGGCATATTATATGGGGTTCATATGTTTAGGATTAAACGAATAATGCACGTTCAGAATATCCGTAATCGAATTGCCAGTGACCTGCATGATGAAATCAGCGCGACGCTGAGCAGTATCAGTTACTTTTCGGAGGCGATTGAGCGGGGCAGTGACGAAACAAAATCAAAAAAGTATCTAGGGTTGATATCCAGAGGGGCGAACGAGGCGAAGGAGAAAATCACCGATATCATCTGGTCCATCAACCCGGAAAACGATGATCTTGAAAATCTGTTGACCAAATGCAGGCGGTATGCGGCTGATCTTTTCGAAAGTAAAGGCATCGAGTACTCCATCAATTTTGATGAATCCGCTTCAGGTACCTTAGACATTGAAAAACGGAAAAACCTCTGGCTGATCTTTAAAGAGATAGTTACAAATATTGCCCGTCACTCAGAGGCAACATCCGCCGAGGTTCAATTTCAAGTACGAAACGGCGAAGTATTAATGGAGATAGCAGATGACGGAGTAGGGTTTGACACTTCAAAATCCCGTGAAAGCAATGGTATAAAGAATATCAGAAACAGGGCAGTACAGGTGGGACTCAGTGCAAAGCTCGTCTCCACAAACGAAGGAACCGTTTGGAGACTTAAAGGGAGATTGTAAAAAATGCATGATCATGCAGTGCCTCGCAATACAAAAGTTGCTATGTTTTGCTTATTGTAAAAGTTCGATTGTCAAATTATGGACGCAATAGTCGAGGCTGTCCAAAAAGGGTTTATGAAAGAAATTTCTAATTATTTAAGTCATACCGGACCCCGATCCGGTATCTCCTAGCCATATCAACGCCAGGAGATTCTGATCCCGAAAGCGTTCGGGACAGAATGACACCCTTTTTGCACAGCTCGAGCAAGGGGGATGTTTATCAGAAATGTGATAGAATGATGGACACCCCTCTAAATCTCCCCTTATTAGGGGAGACTTTGTTTTTAGATCATAAAAAGAAATTTAAATCGAACTGAGGATAATTGTAAGTAATAAAATATGGATAGTGATTTGATCAGAATTAGCATAGTCGAAGACAACGAATATATGAGAGAGGGTTGGGAAGCCGTACTTGATACGCAGGAAGACTTCTGTGTGATTGACACCTATGAGTCATGCGAAGATGCGTTTGCAAGCGAGAGTATTGCGCGTAATGACGTGATTCTGATGGATATTGAACTTCCCGGTATGACAGGAATAGAGGGAGTGAAGTATGTTCGAAAGCATCACCCCGATATTCATGTCATCATGGCCACAATCTTCGATGACGACAAACACATCTTTAAAGCCCTGAAAGCCGGTGCAATAGGATATCTGCTTAAAAAAGTAAGCCCCGACGATCTTTGCCGGGCTATACGCGATGCCTGTAACGGCGGTTCACCGATGACGCCTGAAATTGCGAGAAAAGTGATTCAGTCGCTCCACATCAAAAAGCCAAAAGACAAAACTTTGCAGTTAACGGACCGTGAACTGCAGATTTTAAATGAACTGGCAACGGGGAAATCATATATGGCAATCAGCAAGCATATCTATTTGTCAGAAGATGGGGTGAGATATCACATCCGAAATATTTATCGCAAGCTGGAAGTGAACAGCCGCACGGAAGCAGTGGCTAAAGGAATGAAAAACCGAATTATTTAAAGTACCCCGGACGTCCCCGTCCGAAGGGGTTTGGCAGGTGAGTACGTCGGACAGCTTGTCCGACAACGGTTAGTTCTGCAAAAATTTACCCGTCGTTTCAATATAATCCCACCGCAAAAACGGTACTCCAAATTGAGGTGCTTAGAATAAAAGTAATATCTGCTTATTTCTGCACTCATCATCCCGGTCAGGCTGACCGGGGTACTGATTAAGTACGTCGGACAGCTTGTCCGACATATATGAGTCCTGCAAAATTTTGTCTGTCGTTTCAATAAACCCACTTCTAAAACGGTACTCCAAAATGAGGTAATCGTAATAGAAGCAATATCTGCTTATTACTGCATTCATCATCCCGGTCAGGCTGACCGGGGTACTGATTAAGTACGTCGGACAGCTTGTCCGACATATATGAGTCCTGCAAAAGTTTGTCCGTCGTTTCAATATAATCCCACCGCAAAAACGGTACTCCAAAATGTGGTGATCGGAATAGAAGTGATATCTGCTTTTTCTGCATTCATCATCCCGGTCAAGCTGACTGGGGTACCTGCATACCGCATACTCATGTAGTGCCTGATGGAGCATAGTGTTGTACATTTATATCGAGAACACACGTGATAATAAAGAGAACACGAAAACGACTGAATCCCGTAGGATGAAACCTTCGGGATTTATTTTTTTAGCCCTTTCCTATTGTTTTGATACTCCCCCTCCAACAAATTTAAAAACAAGTGGCAATCTCATTTCAAAACAACCAATATAATTACGATATTTGACGCCTAATCTTATTGGAACTAATAGTGGAGAAAAATTGAAGAAAAGTATCAAAATTGCGTCCGGACAAGGTTTTTGGGGAGATTTGCCAAATGCTCCTATCAAACAAGTTAGAAATGGTGAAATTGACTATCTGGTCATGGATTACTTGGCCGAGGTAACTATGTCGATCATGCAAAAGCAACGCATGAGAAATGCTGAACATGGTTATGCCCGCGATTTTGTTGGAGTTGTAGAAGAGATACTTGAAGAAATTACCACCAGTGGCGTTCGTGTTATTTCCAATGCCGGCGGTGTAAATCCGCGCGCATGTAAAGACGTTTTGCTGAATATTGCGAGAGAAAAAGGATATAAAGGATTAAAAGTTGCCGTTGTTGATGGCGATGATATTCTTCCCGGACTTGATGATCTCATCAAAGATGGACACAGCCTGAAGAATATGGAAACCGGTGAGCCGATCACTACGGTAAAAGATGAGCTTCTGAGTGCAAATATCTATTTTGGATGCCGACCCATTGTTGAAGCTTTAGAAAAAGGGGCTGATGTAGTGATTACCGGGCGCGTTACAGATACCGGATTGACGCTTGCTCCTATGGTTCACGAATTTGGCTGGGACTTTGACGATTTTGATAAAATGTCTGCCGGAACCATTGCCGGACACATTATTGAATGTGGCGGACAGGTTACGGGTGGAAATTTCACGGACTGGGAGAGTGTTGGTGATTTTGCTGATCTGGGCTTCCCAATTATAGAAGGCCATGCAGACGGAACATTTTATGTAACCAAGCATGATGGTACCGACGGACTGGTTTCCGAAATGACGGTAAAAGAGCAGCTGATGTACGAAATTGGGAACCCCGCAGAATATATCACCCCCGATTGTATTGCCGACTTTACATCCGTGCACTTAGAGCAGGATGGCAAAGACAGAGTGAAAGTATTTGGAATTACCGGAGGAAAAGATACACCTACTTATAAAGTATCTGCCAGCTATAATGATGGGTTTAAACTCTCATCAACATTGGTTTACTGCTGGCCTGATGCAGTGAAAAAAGCGCTAAAAGCGGGTGAAATTCTAAAGAAGCGAGCCGATAATTTAGGGCTGAACTTTTCTGATTTTCATACTGAGCTGGTTGGCTTGAACGCATCAAATGAAGATCCGTCAATATTAGACCAAGATCTTGATGATGTAAATGAAGTACAGTTAAGAGTTGCCGTTCACGGTCAGTCCAAAGATGACCTGAATCGATTCGGGAAAGAAATTGCTCCGTTAATTCTTACGGGCCCGAGTGGGGTTACAGGGTTTGCCGGCGGACGACCAAAAGCGAGCGAAGTTGTAGCTTATTGGCCGGCATTACTCGAGAAAAAAGCAGCAAAACCTGTTGTCGACATTTTTGAGGCTTAAATTCATAAGAAGTAGTTATTTTAGTTCATTAACTTCAGGTGCTTTTTGGCAAGCTGAGTAATAAAACCGTTTAAATAAAAAAGTATACGTATGGTTATTGGAATTATCGGAGCCGGAATTTCAGGGTTGATTGCCGGAAGAGAATTGGCAAAACATGGACATGATGTTACTATCCTCGAAAAAAGCAGGGGGTACGGAGGTAGAATGGCCACCCGTTACGCGGGGAAAGAACAGGAGACAAAACTGGATCACGGTCTTTCTTACTTTACAGCCGACTCACCGGAATTTCAGAGTTTTTCTGCAGAACTTTTAAAAAAAGGTCTCATTAAACGCTGGGGTGCTGAGTTTGGATTTTATGATGGAATTAAACTTTACGAAAAAAATCCTAATAAAGAGAAAAAGCCGACCTTTACAGCTGTTGATGGAATGAACTCCATTGGCAAATATTTGGGTCGTTGGGTAGATGTTAAAACAGAAACCCTGGTCGGTGGCTTAACATATATCGGTTCACACCGGACAAAAAAGCGCTCGTGGATGATTAATCTTACAGCAGGCAATACGTTTGAAGCTGATGCGGTGATTATTGCCACTCCGGCCCCTCAGGCATACGGTTTACTTCAAACATCTACGGATGAAACAAATGCTTTGAAAATTATTCGGGAAATAGATGAAGTTAATTAC
>PWFZ01000018.1 GCA_003555185.1 Balneolaceae bacterium
GAGGAACCGTTGCAGCCATGGCTGGTATTGGGGGCGGAACCGTAATTGTCCCTGCCTTAAATTTATGGTACAGAATTCCATTGGTGAAAGCTGTAAGTATTTCCTCACTCGCAATTGTGATGATCTCTCTGTCCGGCTGGCTGCAGTTTGCTTTTTTTTCAGGAAATACCTCTGGGGTAACAGATTACACATTAGGCTTTGTTGATTTTGGGACAGGCTTACCCTTAGTATTAGGAGCCTTTTTAGGAGGATTTTTTGGGGTACGAATTGGCACCTACATGAAACAATCTCATTTGCAGATTGGTTTTTCCGTACTTGTTTGTGTGGTGGCCATTGTGATGGTGTGGAACATTCTTTAGGTATTTGCAAAAGTTAATCGCATCGGTGAGAATCATCTTCACTAGTAGGAACAATCAAAAGCTTTAGGTCTAAAATATGTTGGCCTAATTTAACTCATTTACAGAGCAGAACAGATGTACATTGTTGAACAACGTCAGCAGATTCAATTAATAAAAGAGATGACACAATTACGCAGGGATACTGAAAATTGTGAGGTTTATTTTCACCATACGCTTAACGATCAGGTTTGGAAAAGTTTTTTCCCACGGGCAACGAAAGGAGAGCTAGGGCCAAAACTTTTACGCCAGGATCCATTACCGGATTCATTAGAAGACCGAATTA
This sequence comes from Balneolaceae bacterium, assembly GCA_003555185.1. Taxonomy (GTDB): domain Bacteria; phylum Bacteroidota; class Rhodothermia; order Balneolales; family Balneolaceae; genus SW132. Next base: position 682 of record PWFZ01000018.1, read on the forward strand.
TGATGTGCCTTGAAGAAGATGTGCCGGAAAATGCCATAGGCCTTGGAATTGAACTTTCCATCGATATAGAAAAATGGCCGCATATTATGAGCGTTTTAGAAGAGAAGCGCAGATCTCTTGTCGCAAGTCAGATCCGATTGTTTATAAAGCATCTTCAGTTAAATTCTTATGAAGAAAATATCCGTCATCTGCAGATTGACAAAGATAAACTGGAGTTGAGCGAAAAGGATTTTAAAAAGCTTATATGGCGTGCCCGAAAACTTAAGATGAAGTTATATCTGCCATAACTGGTATGTGTTCTAATTTTACTTTTCCAAAACGGCATCTTTTGCAATCGGAAACGTAATAATAAATACAGTTCCTTTACCCACTTTACTTTCACAACTGATTGTCCCATTCATAGACTCAGTTAGGTTTTTCACTATATAGAGTCCAAGTCCGGTAGAGGACTCATTTCCGGTAGGTTTATTTGAAAGTCGGCTGAATCGTTTGAATAATTTTTTCTGATCAGCCTCATCAATTCCCAGGCCGGTATCTTTGACGCAAATTTCAACATGCTCATTGCGAAGATTTACTGATAGAGTGACTGTTGACCCTTTCTCAGAAAACTTCAGAGCATTTGACAATAAATTATCGATGATGCTTCTAAAGTTACCTTTGTTCAATAAAACCGTAATATTCTCTTTTAGAAGGTTTATTTCTAGGTGAATCCCTTTCGAGTCGGCCTTATTTTTATATGCATTTGCAATTTCTTGCAAGAGCTCAGAGATATTTTCAAGTTCAAGATTTTTCTCACTTAAACCATTTTCAATCAAATTTACATCCAAAAAATTGTTAATCATATTAAGCATACGATCTGAACTCTGCCTGATTATATCGATATACGTTTTGTTTTCCTGGTCGTCTTTAATTGTGGTTTCAAGCAGATCTGTAATTCCTATGATGGATGAAAGAGGGTTACGGAGGTCATGGGCAGCGATTCCCATAAACTGATTTTTCTCTTCATTTAACTGAAGTAGCTTCTCATTTTGCTTTTCAATCTCTTTACGACGTTTGTTTAGAAGCATGTTAGCTCGTTTTCGCTGAGAATTTAAGTAATATAGAAGAGTAGTTATTACTACGAGAAACAACAGGCCGATGAGGAGAAAGTTTCTCCAAAGCATTTGTTCTGATAGTTGAACCGCACTCAAGGCAGCTTCTTTGTTAAGAAGATCTATTTGCTGATCTTTTTGTTCTATGTCGAACTGATTCTGTATCTGACTAATCTGTGTTATCCGCTCAAGATTCAATACTTTTGTATGTTCTGCATGATATTTTTTGAATTGCTCATGTGCATTTTCGTAATCACCCAATCGTTCGTACACTTTTGCTACCATTTCGTACCCTTCCAGCGTGTATTGACTCTGATTTATACTAAGTGCAATATCACGTCCTCTTTCTGCATATTTTAAAGCTTTCTCATAGTCTCTTGTTCGCTTATACAATTTTGCCAAATACAGATTACTACCACTAAGGTTCACATAATAGTTGTTTTCATCAAAAAATTGGATGGCCTTTTCAAGGTGTTTTTCAGCTTCATCAAATCGATCCATCTCAATCAATACATTGCCAATATTTGTTATGGCTATCATATTTAATCGGGGAGAATCTATTTCTGTTTCGGTCATGTTTCGTGCTAATTCATAATATTCCAAAGCCAGATCATAATCCTTCATATAATAATAGGTGACACCGAGATTCATGGTAGCCTGACCTATTAACTCTAAATTTCCAACCTCTTTTAGCTGATCAATAGCCGACTGGAAATATCTGGTAGCAGATTCATAGTTTTCCTGTAGAATATGTACTGATGCAATTTTATTTTGGGTGTGCCCAATCTTTTCAAAGTCTTCTTTATCCAGGTACATTTCTAGAGCAACAAGCAAGTACTCGAGTGCTATGTCGTAGTCACCGAATATTATATAAAGACTGCCTAATACATTATAAGAATCAGCGATTCCATCACTATAACCAATATTTTGAGAAAGTTCGAGAGCTTGTAGTGCGGCTTGGCTGGCTTTTAACGGATTTTCACTTTCCAGTGAATTGGCGATAGATAACAGACTATCTGCTCCTGAAATATTAATTGGAAACTGGCTGAATTGCCCCCTTTCTTCATCATAGTAATAGGCTGTATCAAGTTGTGTAGTATTTTGGGCTTTATCTGAGGTTTGCAGCCCGAAAATAATGCTGATAGGGTAAGCCCATAGTAATACTAGAAGTAATCCTCTGAATGTATTTTTCATAATAACGAGCAACTATTATGAGGGAAAGCATTAAATACCTAAAACTATTCTCAAATTTTAAAAAAAATGAAAATATTAATCAATAGATAGTTTTCAATTATCTTAAAATCAATACCCCCATGGAGCTGGAGGTGCTTCTACAGGCTGAGTAATATCAAATTCCATCCGGATTGAATTTCCTTCTTTTGGCCAGTGGACGCCATATGCAAGTGTTTCATCATCCATTATATCGATAAACCAAAAGTTGTCATTCCTCATTGGTAAAATATCGGCGGTGTGTTCATCGGCATAAAAAATTTGGCGGGTTTCCAAGCCGGGAGTAGGAGCCATGCCACCATATTGAGTGATTTCTTCCTCTGTACCGTCCTCATTTCTATGATCGTGTTTCAGCTGAAGAGTACCGGGTTGTTTTGTAATAAGCAGATTTCGAGAATGATCATCATCAATATGAAGTGAAATATGCGTTAGTGTGTCGGTACAATTGCGTACATGTATTCTAATTCTATCAGCATCAAAGGTTTGGTAGTATGGAGTGGCATCAGCCAGGATTCCATCGTAAGCATTACCGCAATGCTCCTGGATGTTTTCCCAAAAGGCTAGCTGTTCGGGTTCTATGTCGAACTCCTCGGCAGCTTCTTCCGGTGCATATTCAAACGCTGTGTCGGGTTGTTCAGCTTCATTACAAGCGGAAATAAGAAAAGTTATCGATAGTAGAAGTGACAGCGGAAGTCCTAAAAACCGTTTCATATGTATTGTTTTATATTCAATTTAAGAGGTAGAATTTGATGAAAAAGGAGCTGAAATACAAAGGTAGAAGAGGATATAGTACAATAATAAAAAGAAAAGGAGCTCCCGATCAAAGGAACTCCTTTTTGATTTAGCAATCTATAGCGTGGGCATAGCATACCCACCTATGTTTTTAAAGTGCAATCTAACAGCTAAGAACAGTGCATTAATCCATGATTTTTCTCAGGAATGCAGGCTGATCTGTATCGCGTTTGTCGATTCTTTCTTCGCGTTCATTCAGTAGTGTATTACCACTTGCTTCACGTTTAGCCTGATGTTCTGTTGGCAGTTCATCATTGGCTTCTTTTTCGCTGTTGGATCGGATATACTTTAGATCTCTGCGGTGAATTGCCGGAGAGTCCATGTTTTTTAAATTCCCTTCACCTTTGTAAAAAGGTCCGTCCACACTATTGTGCGACCGGCCAATATCACTGGCTTTGGGAAGACTGTTTGTTTTTGCTTTTGATACCGGCTCTTTGGAAGAGTTTGGCGCAATTTTGGCCTGATTCCGGTCATCGCTAAGATCAAATCCTGTAGCAATTACGGTTACACAAATCTCATCGTCGAAGGATTCGTCTAACCCCGTACCCATTATAATTTCGGCATCTTCTCCGGCTTCCTGCTGGATGATGCTTGTTGCCGTGTTTGTTTCACGCATTCCAAGGTTTCCACCGGCTGAAATATTTACAAGCACATTTCGTGCTCCGCGAATACTCACTCCATCAAGCAGGGGGGAGTTAATCGCTTCGCGAGCTGCAATCTCAGCTCTGTCAGGCCCACTGGCGGTAGCAGAACCCATAATAGCGGCTCCACCCTCGATCATGGTTGTCCGGACGTCAGCAAAGTCAAGGTTAATCAAACCGGGCATTAAAATGAGGTCTGATATTCCACGTGTTGCGTTGTACAACACTTCATTCGCCATTTCGAAGGCATCAATCAGTGAAGTATTTTCATCTGAGATGTCAAGCAGTCGTTCATTTGGTATTACAATTACGGTATCACAGTTTTTCTTCAATTCTGTGATCCCTTCAAGCGCATACTTCATACGAACTTTTCCTTCACACTGGAAGGGGGTAGTAACCACACCTACGGTTAAAATTCCTTTCCGCTTTGCAATTCCTGCAACTACGGGTGCTCCTCCTGTACCGGTTCCGCCACCCATCCCTGCTGTGATAAATATCATATCAGCTGAATCGACGGCTTCGTCTAAATCGTGTCTGTTTTCTTCAACCGCTTCGCGGCCAATTTCGGGTCGTGCGCCTGCACCCAGTCCGCTGGTAAGATTGGCTCCAACCTGGATGGCCAAATCTGCCTGATTGTTTTTCAACGCCTGGGCATCGGTGTTAAGAGCGATATACTCCACACTGTCCAGTCCTTTTCGAATCATGTTGTTGATGGCATTACCGCCGCCACCGCCAACTCCTATTACTTTTATTTTTGCGTTATCCTGACCTTTTTCGTCAAAGCTAAAGCGTGATGTTACGTTTTTCATGATGTTACCTTTTTTGATTGCTAACTGTAGATTGCTTGTTCTTGTTGAATACCCGATCCTTTTTTGATCGGGTCATCGGTTCCTATGCTAAAGTTCCTTAAACCAGTTTTTCATCCGGCCTGTAATTGTACCTATTACAGCTTCTACGGATTTATCCTTGTAGGACCCTGTAATGGGTTCATTTCTATCGCCTGTTTTTAGTGCATGGAGAACCAGTCCCACACTTGTGGCGTAAATTGGACTATCAACTTCTTCTATTAAACCGCCGGCAAGTCCCAGGGGACGACCAATTTTTGCATCCATTCCTAAAACCTCGTTTGCAAGCGGACATACATTTTTGATAAGTGCACCACCGCCGGAGATTACGATTCCCGCGCTAAGCGAGTCAGCATAACCACTCCGTTTAATTTCGATGGCTACGATTTCCATTATTTCTTCCATTCTGGCCTGAATAATCTTCGCCAGAATACTTTTAGTAATTTCTTTTGGCGGACGACCGGCAATTCCGGGAATGGTGATGGATTCATCATCCTCAATCATATCCACAAAACTTTCTCCATACTGATGCTTCAGCTTTTCAGCCTGATCGTCCAGTACACTCAAGCCTACACGAATATCATCTGTTACCTTTTTCCCGGCAATGGCGATGACGGCTGTATGACGAATGGTGTTGTCCTGAAAGACAGCTAAATCCGTTGTTCCACCGCCAATATCGACAAGCACTACGCCTGCTTCCTTCTCTTCATCATCGAGCACGGCGTATGAGCTAGCCAGCGGTTCCAAAATGATATCAGCCACTTCATATCCGGCACGTTCAACACATCGGTATAGATTTTTGGCGGCTGAAACCAATCCTGTGATAATGTGCACTTCAGCTTCCATTCTCATTCCACTCATACCAACGGGATCGCTGATGCCATCCTGACCATCAACCACAAACTCCTGTGGAATCACATGTATAATCTGCTGATCGGGGGGAAGCATGATGCGCTGACAGTCTTCCAGAAGACGTTCTACATCCTTAATAGTAATTTCTTTGTCTTTGTTATTAATCGTGATCACTCCTTTACTGCGGATGCTGCGGATATGATCTCCGGCGATTCCCACATTTACGGAATTCACTTCAATACCTGACGCCAGTTGAGCTTGTTCAACAGCTGTCTTAATAGCGTTAACCGTTTTGTCTATGTTAACGACAACGCCCCTGTTGAGCCCGTCACTTTTCGCTTTACCGACCCCGAGTATATGAATCCGATCCTGATCGTTGATGGATGCCACAACTGCACATATTTTGGTTGTGCCAATATCAAGACCTACTACGATACGTTCATTTTCATTTGTCATATAACCACCTGTTCTTGTTCTTTGATTGCTAAATCGTTATTCAAATTTAAATCTCCTCTGCAACTATTTGGTCGCGGAATCGCAGATCTACTGTTCTAAATGAGTTAATGCCTTTTCGTGAAATGACCTCGGCATAAAATGCCTCCCAATGAGAGAATTTGTTCTCAAAATCATTATTCCCAAAAATAAGCTTCACTCCGTTTTCATGACTGAGCGCTACTACTCCTTCACGATCATTCCAGGCAACTTCACTAATAGTTAACCATCCGAATGAATTCTGTTTTGCTGATACCAGAAAGTCTCGTACTTGTATAAAATTATTGCTTTTTAATGTGTCTGCAATCGGTTCTGCAGAAAATCCATACACCAAAGGCACATCCACCGACTTTTGCAGGCGATCAGGCAGTCTAATACCATCCTTATCGAAATAAACACTTTTGCCTCCGTCAATAATCAAGCCTATCGGTTGACGCTCCTGTATATTCATGGTTAGTTTACCACGGAATCCCATTTCCATAGAAACATTCTGTACATAAGGCAGTGCTTTTAGTGGATTTGTAAGTGAACGAAAATCAACACTGTCTGCCAGCATACCGATAGGGGATTCAAAGGCATCGGATAACTCATCTTCTGTTGAGAAATGATTCCCCTTAAATTCAATATCCGTAATGGTTGTATTTTGCTCCATATACAATCCACCCATAACGGCCAGGCCGAGCAGGAAAATAGCAGCGGCAAACCAGCTTGCTGTTTTCATGTTTTTCTTATGGGTATGTGATCGTTTTTTGCTCAATACAGTTCTATTTCTTTTTTCTTATTTCAACAAATTCTTCGCCATACTTATAAATATCACCGGCACCCATTGTGATGACAATATCGCCGGGCTGTACTAATTCTTTTAATTTTGAAGGAAGCTCATTTTTATCCTCAAGGTAATGCACATCCCGGTGGCCATACTTTTTGGCTGTGTCGGATATCAGCTTTCCTGTTTCTCCTTCGATCGGTTTTTCGCGTGATGGATATACATCTGTTACAACCAGGACTTCGGCATCGAAAAAGGAGAGACCAAATTCTTTGTACATATCTTGCGTACGTGAATAAAGATGCGGTTGAAAAACGGCTACAATTCGGCGGTTTTCCCATCCGCGTTTAGCACCTTTGATACTTGCCTGAACCTCTGTGGGGTGATGGGCATAGTCATCAATAACCAATAATTCTTTTGTGTCTAATTTTGGCTGGAAACGTCTAAACACTCCTTTAAACTGCTTAATACCGGATTGAATTTGTTCGAAACTCATATTCAATTCAATACCTACAGCAATAGATGCCAGTGCATTTTTGATGTTATATTCACCCGGAGCTTTCAGCGTTACTTCTCCCAGCACTTTTTCTTTATTTAAAACCGTGAAGGTACTTTTAAATCCTTCCTGTTCAATATTTACGGCACGAATCTGAGCCTGGGGTGTAAGGCCATAGCTAATAGTCCGGCGTACTATTCTGGGCAGAATAGAACGCACATTTTCATCATCCAGACAGACAATGACCACTCCGTAAAAAGGTACTTTGTTAGCAAATTCGATAAATGCCTCTTTCACATCATCGAGATCTTTATAAATATCGAGATGTTCCGCTTCGATATTTGTAATAACCGCCATAGAAGGTGAGAGTCGCAGAAATGTTCTGTCATATTCATCGGCCTCAACAATAATAATATCGCCTTTTCCTACTACTGCATTGGTTTTATCAAAACTGTGTACTCGACCGCCTACAATAATGGTGGGATCGAAATTACCATCCTGAACCACATGACCGGTCATCGTTGTGGTAGTTGTTTTTCCATGCGTCCCGGCTATTCCTATACCATATTTCATTCGCATCAGTTCGGCAAGCATTTCCGAACGTTTGATGGTAGGTATCATTCTATTGAGTGATTCACGAGTCTCTACATTATCTTCGGCCTTAACAGCACTCGTGTATACCACTACATCAGCCCCTTCAATATTTGAGGCTTTATGACTTTTATAAATAACGGCTCCAAGTTCTTCAAGTCGTTTGGTGGTTTCGCTTGTACTATTGTCTGACCCGGTAACTTTATATCCACGAAGAAGTAAAATCTCAGCAATACCACTCATACCAATTCCGCCAATACCCACCATGTGGATATGCTTCGTTCTGCCAAATACCGGTTGTGTTTGAATTCCTTTACTCATTTATCTGTTTTCCGCGATTCTAAAAATTTCTTTTGCAATAGCTTCTGCTGCATCCGGTTTTGCCAATGCTTTTGTAAGCCTTCCCATGGTGTATAATTTTTCCTGATCGAACAGCAGATCATTCAATACGGTTACCATACTTTTGTCCAGTTCTGATTCAGGAAGAAGGATGGAAGCATCATTTCTGGCCATCGCCTCAGCATTTTTGGTTTGATGATCTCCCGCAACATTGGGTGATGGAACCAGCACGGCCGGTTTTCCAATCATCATCAACTCACTGCATGTAC
>PWFZ01000219.1 GCA_003555185.1 Balneolaceae bacterium
AGAGCTACGGTACCAGATTTAGGCCATTGATGCGTGGCGAGTTGTTTTTTTGGCAGATAAACATTCACTTTATTAAATTTCGTATAGAGAATCGAACACAAATCATCCCTTAAAAAACCAATGCCATGATACGATCAATCCTTCTGCTATTTACATTGATGCTTCTCACGGGAACATCAGCGTATGCGCAAAACACTGTACAGGTGATACTCACGGGTATGGATCAGGTGCCGGAGGTGGGAACACCCGCAACAGGTATTGTTGATGTGACTCTTGACGGTGACCATCTGGTTGTGGAAGGCTCTTTTGAAGATTTAAGGGGCAATTACACAGGATTTGGTATCTATCATGGCCGGGAAGGACAGCAGGGAAATCGGCTGTTTACTCTGACAGTTGATGTGGATGATGACCACAAAGGCGGCAGCGTTGATGCAGAAGAAAATCGTTTTGAACTACCGGAAGGAATTCAGGGGGCATTGTCTGAAGGAATGTTGTATTTAAGCGTCACAACTGACCGGCATCAACAGGGCGAAATCCGTGGACAAATCCCTTCCTTACATTAAGCCTGCTTATCATCCGTTTTATCAGTATCCCGGGATCCAGTCTCCTCTTCCCTGCCAATTTTCTTAGATATTCCACTGATTTTTTGTGCCAATTTCCCCTCTCTTGACGGCTCTTTGGGCACTTTACCCATCACAAATCCATAAGGCTTCAGCGATTCTACTTCATCAAATACAACTTTCATCATTGCTCCCAGCGGTATAATCAAAATCATGCCTACCAGTCCCCAAATCTGAGCTCCAATAAAGAGTAACATAAGAGCGGCAAGGGCATTCATGCTTACTTTACTGCCAACAATAACGGGCGTAAAGAGATTGCTTTCGAATAGCTGGATCACATAAAACCCAAGCAAAATAATGATTGGATAGAACAAAGAGTCCATGGTAAGCAAAGCATAAACCACTGGAAGAATCGATCCTATCATCGGTCCAATGAAAGGGATTACGTTTAACATAGCTGCAAATACTCCAAAGAAAAGTGCATGCTCCACTCCAATAATCAGCAACATAACAGAGTTCAGTACGGAAAGGATAAAGATTACAATCAAAATTCCGGCAATATATCCCTGAACAACCACCTTCACTTTATTGATGATGGTTTCTACTTTTTTGTAATCCTGTTCACTTTTTTGGCCAAATGCCATTAAGACAAACTCTTTTAAAAAGTCCCGGAAGATCAGAATGAGAAACATGAATACAGGCACCAGGAAAACAGAGGTAAATACGGACGCTGCATCTGCTACCCTTCTGAGGAGTGTTTCTGTATTATCACTGAAAAAATTAAGAACCGAGTTTCGCACCTCATCAAAATCAATAAAATCATTAATCCCAAACCGGGTGGATAAAAATGCCTGTGTTGTTTCGAGAATTTCATCAAACCTTTGTCTGAAAATATCAATATCGCTGGCAAAGGCGGTAAGCTGGGTGTAAAAGAAGAAACCTACTGCTACGAAAAGTAAAAGTCCTAAAAGAATTGCGATAAACGCAGCAATGAGACGGGGTATTTTATATTGCTCTAACCGCGAGCAAATGGGGGATAATAACACAGAAAAAAAGAAAGCAAACAGTAACGGCTGCAATATAGAACTTGCCTCAATCATTGCATAAACCGTTAAAATAGCCCCTATAAGAATGATGGTGTATTTAACGTACCATTTATCAGTAGCCTCTTTCATCTAAAGCGTAATTCTTGAATGATGTTTATTGACGGCTTTAAAATATTCATTTGCAGCGAAGGAAAAAATTATTTCAGGGAAATCAGAATTATCATTCTCTTTGACTCATCGATGTACAGGCAAAAAAAGAATATCCGGTAAAGTTAATGATTACAATTTATAGAATGTCATCTATAACTCGATCTCGCTTACGGATACTTATCTTAACATTTATGACCATTTATAGAGATAAAATTTAATGGAATTGTTGGCAGATAAGTACAATCAGATTACATTTAAATAGATCAAGCGCCAGTTTCTGATTTACTGTTTATAAGACGACCACGACTCCGGAGAGAATATCTAACCACATTTACCATAAATCATTATGATGGTATTAACGAATCGACTTTATCTTCCCCTTAAACGAGCCTGTTTTTCGATCATAATACTATTTTCCTTCATATATACTGCTGAAGCTCAACAATGGAATTCTGTTGAAACCGGAACAGATTCCTCACTCCATAGCGTATATTTTGTGGATAGAAACAGCGGGTGGATAGTTGGCAACAACGGTACAATTCTCCATACATCCGATGGCGGTGATTCCTGGAATGAGCAGAATAGTAATAGCACCGAAAATCTGAATCGGGTCTACTTTTTCGATAATTTTACAGGCTGGATTGCGGGAGATAACAATCTCGTACTTTTTACAGAAGACGGAGGTAAACAGTGGAGTGAACGCAGACCAAGTTCTGTTAGCGATCAACATATCATCGATATCTCTTTTGCTGACTGGAGACGAGGCTGGGTAGCAGGCGGCCCCGGAGGTCATATTTATTACACAGACAACAGCGGTATCACCTGGCAGCGTCAAGCTTCTCTTTCAGCTGACAGTACAATTGCGGCCATTCAGTTTAAAGATCACACAGATGCATTTGCGGTATATGGAAACCGAATTCACCTTTCAGAAGATAACGGTACTGAGTGGAGTGAGAGCTATCTACTTACAAATTCCGATTCCTTTAGTGCCCGGGATATCTATTTTGTAAATGACACTTTGGGCTGGAGTACAGGAAATGATCAATCCGACGGTATTATTCTGCGTACTGACGATGGTGGAAAACACTGGGAGGAAATACATCGCATGAACGACAGGGAACTTCTATCCCTAACATTTACACCTGATGAAAGAGGGTATGTTGTGGGAATGAGTGGTACGGCTATATATACTGAAGACGACGGGAATACATGGAACCAAATTAGTATTGAAACGGATGCAGATCTGTATGAAGTGTATATGTCAGATCCGGGCAGCGGATGGATAGTTGGCGAAGGGGGAGCGGTATTCCATATGGAAGTATCAGAAACACCCGACATCACATTTTACGAGAACCACTACCCTTCTGTTCGGGTTGCAGATGATTCAGAAGGAATTGATTTGTTTTACAGAGCCCGGCAATATGGCGATGCAGCCATGGAGCGGGATGATCCTGAAAAACGTGTTCCGTATTATGGCCGCTTACGTGGAGCTATGAACATTGCTGAACAACATCTCGAAATGGGACAAAATGAATACTCTTCACAAATACCGATCATCTTAAAGCATTTCTGGGCTATTGAACACAATAAAGGCGCAGAAATCTATAATGAAAGTTTTGAACGGGAAGTTTCACATCAACAAATTGAAAAAGCGAGAAATCATCTAAAAAATGCAACGTTTATTCAGCCAGACAGTATTCATTCCCACGTCTCCCTGGCTTACATAAATAACTCACTTAATGATACACCCGCTGCAATTTCAGCAATGGAAAATGCGCTTGAGCGGATAGATGTTCCCAAAATTGATTATTACACTTTTTTGATTGAACTATATGCTTCTGAACAGCATATAAGCAGAGCGATTGAGCTAAATCGAAAAGCTATTGAACACTATCCCGAGGAGTCTTTTCTGTACGAAACAATTGTAAATTTACACCTTGATCGAGGAGAAGTCGAGGAGGCCGTTAACTATTTAACAGAGTTAATTGATCTCAAATCTGACCCCGATTACTATTTTGTTCGTGGAGTACAGCGTCAGATTCTCGCCCTAAACCACCTCGAAGAAGCGTTACGATTATATGAAGAGGTATGGGTGCTAAGAGAAGATTTGCATACAACTGACGAAGCTGATGATCGCAGTGAAATAGAAAACGAACTAAGCCTGCTGCTTCATGAAGTTCATGAATTAAAAAATGATGGTACCAGGTATGCCAACCAAGCGGTTTCTGATATGGAACAGATCACAGAGTTTAATCCAGATAATCATGAAGCATATGGAATTATGGGTTCCATTCATCACAATGTGGCTTCCATCCTTTACCAGATGAGAGTATTAACACCTGACAGTGAGGAAGCAGAACAGTTTGATCGCCGGATTGTTGGAAACCTCGAAAATGCAAAAGATCACTACGAGCGGGCAGTGCAACATAATCCGGATGAATCTACGTATTGGGAAGCCCTCTACTACATCTACTTAGACCTGGGTTTAGAAGAGCAGGCCGAACAGATCGTCAGAAGAGAACATATTAAAAATTAAAAGGCTTGATTACTCTTCCGTTCGTTGATCCCGGAATTCCTCAATTTTCTCCTGAATGGAATTATAAAGATCGGCGTCCAGTTGCATCCCCCTCTGAATTTGAATATATCGGTCTGTACTCAATTCGACCTCTTGTAGATAAGGCTCCATCCCCTCAATGTTATCGGTATGAACGCCATCTTCTTCAGCATTTACGACAGCCTCGGCAAAACGCTCTGCCTCTGCATCGGATACAGTGGGTATCACATCAACTGCAGGATTTGCAGGTGCCGTGGTTCCTCCTTCCGGAGAGTCAGCTTCCGGAGTTGCCAGCTGCCCCCCCTGACAACCCATCATCACCATTGAGATAAATAAGACTATTACGAATATGAAACGAGACATAAATTTCCTCTCTTTATTTTTTAATTAACGAATAAGCCACCTATTTATTTAAACAACAATAAATCTTTGTCGCTTCATCATGTAGTATTTTTTATTGGTCAATAGGAACAATTCGAATCAGTTCGCCATCTTCATGATCCGTTAAAATATACAAGTATCCATCAGGTCCCTGATGCACATCCCTCACCCGCTGTCCAATATGTAAAGCTTCCTCTCCTATTACACTTTCACCATCGAGAATAATTCGTCTGACCTGTTCTCCCACAAGTCCACCACTAAATAAATTACCCTGCCATTCCGGAAACTTATCTCCTGTGTAATAAGCTAAACCACTTGGCGCCTGAGCGGGTGTCCATACGACTTTGGGATCAACCATTCCCGGCTTTGACGTTATACTCGAAATTCTGGTATAGTGATATTCCCTGCTGTATGTGGTTATCGGCCAGCCGTAATTTTCGCCGGGCTTCATCAAATTAAGTTCACCACCACCCCTTGAACCGTGCTCGTTTGTCCAGATTCTGCCTGATTCATCTTCACGTGTAATTCCCTGGATGTTTCTGTGACCCATGGACCAGATTTCGGGCAAGTACTGATCATCATCAACAAAGGGATTATCGTCAGGAGCTTTTCCATCAGCCGTTAATCGCAAAACTTTTCCCAGATGAGTTCCGGGGTTTTGAGCCTGCTCCCGAATCCACCTTCCTTCGAAACGGAGATAGTTACCACCATCAGCGAGAGTCAGTAAAAATGTACCATCGGGCAGCCACTGCATTCTGGACCCAAAATGCTGATCGTCATGTTTATCATCCGATACACGGAATATTTCTTCAAACTCTATTAATTCCTGATCTTGTAGAATTCCGCGACCAACAGTGGTACGATTGGCATCTTCATCTCCGGATGCATAGGTTAGATAAACCAGATTGTTCTCCTCAAAATCAGGGTGGAGAGAAACATCCAGAAGCCCACCTTGACCACTGACAAAGTATTCAGGAAGGCCTGAAATGGGTTTTAGTTCTTCATCATCCCTCTCGACCAACAATAATCTGCCCGGCCTTTCTGTGATAAGCATATCCCCGTTGGGCAGCCAAACCATTGACCATGGATGTTCCAGTCCGGTTAGAACAACCTCTGTACCCCATCCCTCAGCCTCAGGTACCTCACCCGACAAAGGAACCGGGCCTTCGGGCATGGCGCAAGCTGACAAGATTATCCCAAACAGTAAACAGATTGAATATCGATTTTTCATAAATGAAGTTGTATTCGTTTATATATTGATGTGTTTAAAATCACGATTAAGATTACCACAACGTTCCTGAATGTTAAAAAGATTGTTTTAGACCTTAATTAAATGACTTTGCCTCTTCACTTTCTCTCATTTCATCTTCATTACCACGGTTAAATACGTCAATTACCTGAATAAAGATTGCTCCTGTTACTATTAAAAGTCCGGCTAATATTTCGTAAAAGCTTGGGTTTTCTCCGATTGAAAACCATGCAATTACCATTGTTGCTACGGGTACCAGATTACCATAAATCACAACTCTGGTCGGCCCTATAGACCGCAGAGCCCTAACCTTAACCCACTGGCCTATACCTACTCCAATTGCGCCACCTGCTAAAATGGCAAACCAAGTCCAAAATCCAAAAGTTAACCAGCTTTCCTGAATAAGCGAGGGTGATGCAATCAGTATATACAGAGTTCCACCAATCAATGTACGCAGCGCAACCATGCTGATGGAACCATACTTTCGGGCCAGCGGTTTTATCAAGTGCAGTTCAACAACGGTCAGAATTAAAGCAATCAAAAGCAGCAGATCTCCCAGCCAGTAGCCGTCCTGAGCCAACATACTGTCAAATGCCAGGGCAAGAGTTCCTAATCCGGCTAAAATAATTCCGACAAAACCGTATCGCCCTACTTTTTCAGTCACCCACAAAAATCCACACAACGTACTAATGGCAGGTCCTAAAGCAAGCCAGATGGAAGCCCGGGATCCGGTAGTTAATCCAAGCCCTTCAATTCCAAGCCAGGGGGCAAATGTTGCTCCTATTAAGGATACTATAATCAGACGAAACCAATCTTTCTTTTCTATTGATGGAATAAATTGAAAAGTGTGTCCGGTTTTCTTTGCATCGTAATAGCACTGTACATATAAAACGACAAGCATAATCGCTCCTCCCACGGCAAAACGCGAAACACTAAACGAAATGGGAGACATTTCATCAAGGGCAATCTCAGCCAGAATAAAATTAGCTCCCCAAAAAAATGTAAATAACATCAGCAGACTGTGATGCTGTACTCCACTTTGTTGTTGATGTAATGCAGACGTTTCAGGGGCGTTGATAAGTCAAACTCATTATTTTCAGGTTTTTAATCACTAAAAATGTACAAGCCATTGATGAATTTTAAAATAATGTTTACAAACCTTATTAATCATAAATTTTATGGAGAACCGTTGCTCTTGTTTAATTCAGGTAATTCATCTCCTTGCAGAAGTTATACCCGTTTAAAGATTTCATATATTCGTCCTTTCTCTCAATTGTATAAATCACCTGTTTTATGAAGACAATCGAAAAAATTGAACTGGAGTACTTAAAACTTTCAGATTATAAAGAACTTAAGAAGTTAATGTTGCAGTGTTATCCCGATATGCAAGATGCGGCATGGGAGAGAAAGCATGTAGAGAAATTAACAACTACGTTTCAAGAGGGACAGGTTGCCATAAAAATTGATGGTAAGATTGTTGCTTGCGCAATGTCTATTATCATCGACTACAAGAATTTCGAAGACAATCACAAATACGTCGATATTACCGGCAATGACACTTTTAACACCCATACTCCAAAGGGCGATACACTTTATGGTCTGGATTTGATGGTACATCCAGATTACCGTGGCCTTCGTTTGGGACGGCGCCTGTATGATTACAGAAAAGAATTATGCGAGGAGTTGAATTTAAAGAGCATTATTTTTGGAGGTCGTCTGCCGAATTACCATCAGTATCACGAAGAGATGCCGCCCAAACAGTACATCCAAAAAGTTAAGAACAAGGAAATTTATGATCCTGTACTAAACTTTCAGCTCTCCAATGACTTTCATATTAAGCGGCTGGCGAAAAATTACCTGCCCGAAGATCAGGCTTCCCACGAGCATGCCGCGCTACTCGAGTGGGTAAATATTTACTATCAAAAACCATCATCCAGTATTCGAACAGAAAAATCGGTGGTTCGAATGGGACTGGTTCAATGGCAAATGCGTCCCTACAAAACATTCGAAGATCTTACAGAACAGATCGAGTATTTTGTTGATTCAGTATCCGGTTACGAAGCCGATTTTATCCTCTTCCCTGAATACATTAACGCACCGCTGATGGCCGAGTTC
This sequence comes from Balneolaceae bacterium, assembly GCA_003555185.1. Lineage (GTDB taxonomy): Bacteria > Bacteroidota > Rhodothermia > Balneolales > Balneolaceae > SW132. The sequence goes on from PWFZ01000219.1 coordinate 8,056, forward strand.
AATCACCTGTCCGAAGCCGATGCTATTCGTCAGCTTGCAACCTATACCGAGCGCATGCGTGATGTGTTCGCTGATTTTGCTATCTCATACAACATCAACATCATAACCGGCAGCATGCCTGAAGTTAGGGATGAATCTCTCTATAATGTTGGGCACCTTTGCAAAAGAAATGGTGAAATTGAAAAGTACGAAAAAATTCATGTGACCCCTGACGAGGTAAAAGTATGGGGAATGAGCGGTGGAAATCGAATTCAGGTATTTGATACCGACGCCGGCAGAGTTGGGATTCTAATATGCTATGATGTGGAATTTCCGGAATTAAGCCGACTTTTGGCCGAACAGAATATGGACATTCTTTTTGTCCCATTTATGACCGATACTCAAAACGGATACTCACGTGTGCGAAATTGTGCCATGGCTCGTGCCATAGAAAACGAATGCTATGTTGCTGTTGCAGGAAGTGTTGGAAATCTTCCACGGGTTCATAATATGGATATTCAATATGGCCAGTCAGTAGTTTTTACCCCATGTGATTTTGCCTTTCCCACAAACGGTATCAAGGCCGAAGCCACACCCAATACCGAAATGATGCTTATGGTTGATGTAGACATTGATCTGCTTAAGGAGCTTCATCTCAAGGGAAGTGTTAGAACACTGAAAGATCGACGCAAAGATCTGTATGATGTAATACGTAAAGAATAAAGGAAACGAGGGTGCGAAGGTTCACAAAGATTCTACAATTTTCTGTTTGTTTCCTTCGTGCATTTTCGCATAAAATGGCGCAAGTATTTACTTGTGCCCCAATATCAACGCTTACTATGCTACACTGGTTACGTCAGAGATGCCACGAAGTAGCCCTGTTATTGGATATCCGGATCTTAAGGGGAAATTCGCATAAAATGGCGCAAGTATTTACTTGTGCCCATTATCAACGCTTACTATACTACACTGGTTACGTCAGAGATGCCACGAAGTAGCCCTGTTATTGGATATCCGGATCTTAAGGGGAAATTCGCATAAAATGG
>PWFZ01000280.1 GCA_003555185.1 Balneolaceae bacterium
CACTCAAAAGAAATAGAGCAAGATTTTGGATAAGAATACGGTAATAGGACTTCTTCTTATATTTTTGATCACGATGGCATGGGCGTTTTACACTATGCCAAGTGAAGAAGACGTACAGCGTCAGCGCGCAGAACAGGCAAGACAGGATAGTATTGCCGCAGCTCAGGCTGAGGAACGCGACCAATTTATTGATGAGGAGCGGGATGATGACAGAAGAGCCGACCTCGATACAGTAGAACGCGAAAGAAGCCGTCCGGCACTTGGTGTATTTGAAGAAGCGGGAGTTTCCGATACAGTATACGCCACAGTTCGCACTCCTCTTTACGAAATAGAATTTACCAACCTCGGAGCAGGACCGGCAAAATATACCTTATTAGGCCATAATACTTGGGATCAGGATCCTGTTCAGATGATTATGGATACCACCCGATCGGCATATTCGCTGGGGTTTTTATCCTACCAAAACTACAATATTGAAACGGATCAGATTCTCTTTGAGCCGCTGTTCGATGAGACCGAAATGGAAGTGAATGGCACGAATAGTCAATCACTTTCTTACCAGCTTGATTTAGGGGATGGATCTCGATTACTGTTTACATACACATTTTATGGCGATCAATATCGCTACGATTTAGAGATCCGATTTGAGGAGATGCAGAGCTTTATCAGTGATATGAATGTCGATTTTGGCTTCAAATCACCATTGAGCCTCACCGAACTCGACGTTGTGCAAGATGCAAGAAACGCAGCGGCCTATATTTTTGCGGGCGGAGAACTTGAAAAATTACAGCGAACAGAATCCGGTTCGGCTGAATTAAATGTAAACGGCGATATCGACTGGGTTTCTACCCGTAGTCGCTTTTTTGGGCAGTATATCAAACCTACAGCAGGTTCCAACGGTGCTACAATTATGGTGGAACTCAGTGGGCCGGCGGATGACCCGGAAACAATTCATCACTATCAGTCTACGGTTCAATCCAATATTTTAAATACAAATGTACTCACATATGAGCTTTACTCGGGGCCTCTTCGTTACTACGATTTACGTGAGTTCGATGACAATGCCTACGATGTAATTGAGATTGGATATGCACTCATTCAGTGGTTTGCTGATCCATTGGTTAAATATCTGGTTATCCCATTTTTTGCTTTCGGTAGTATGTTTATTGCGAATTATGGAGTATTGATTATTTTGTTCGGAGTTATCGTAAAACTTCTTCTCTTCCCGCTTACACAAAAAAGTTTCAAAAGCATGGCGGCAATGAAGGAGTTGCAGCCGCAGATGGCAGAGATTAAGGAGAAGTACAAGGATGATCCGCAAAAGCAGCAAAAAGAGACAATAGCACTCTATAAAAAAGCGAAGGTAAATCCGATTGGGGGATGTCTGCCTATGTTGCTGCAGTTCCCAATTTTGATTACGCTCTTTTTCTTCTTCCAGAATTCGATGCTTATTCGTCAGGAACCGTTCCTGTGGGCTACAGATTTATCTGCCCCGGATTACATTATAAGTCTTCCATTTAGCATTCCATTTTTAGGGGATCAAATAGCAGGATTTGTATTGTTGATGACAGCAGCCATGTTTATACAGACCAAGGTCATGGGTGGTATGGGCGGAATGGGCGGCGGCGGTGCTACAGCCGGCGGACCCAACATGAAGGCATTTACATACATCCTTCCCTTTATTCTATTATTTGTATTTAATAATTTTGCAGCCGGTTTGAGTTTGTATTATCTCGTTTATAACGTGCTTTCTGTTGCACAGCAGGCATTAATCAACAAGCAGATAAAAAAGCCTGAGGTTGAAGTCAGCGGTACTGCGAATAACGATAATAAGAAGAAGAAGCGAAAAGGCAGCCGCCAAAAGAAGAAGTAAAGGCTGAAAACACGATATTTTAAAAGGAGATTCACAATGTGGGTCTCCTTTTTTATTATAGGCTATGAAAAGTAAATCGCGACATCACTTTCCACAAGTACGATTTAATTCCGACAAGAAGGAGCTCTATAATTCTATTCTGAAAAAGAAGTTTGTGAACCTGCCCGAAGAACGGGTGCGGCTTGCAATGGTTGACTATTTATTGCTTGAAGCAGGCTGGAATAAAAACCGAATCGGGTTTGAAGCCCCTATTCGACTCCCCCAAACAAAACATCCTCTGCGGGCTGATCTTGTTCTGTATGGCCAAAAAATGATTCCACACACTATTGTGGAGTGCAAATCGCAATCGGTAGCACTTAATCTCTCTACAGCCGAGCAGATCGCCCGATACAATAGCTCCATCAACGCACCATATTTGATGCTGACCAATGGTATTACAGACTATTGGTTTTCTATTGATGGTAAAGCAGTAGAGCAAATTGAATCGCCTCTGAACGAAATCATTGGGGATGGTAATTATCGCAACTCTGCAGATTATTGGATTGAAAGAGGATTTCTTAATCCGGATTCTGATGATGATTTGAATGGATGGCTAATAGACGTGCTCCAACATTTTTGGGATAAAGAAAGTGATATCAATCAAACATATTTAGATTTGAATCCACCTATGATATCATACCCAATCCAAAACCGATACCGAATTTTTGAGATGGGTGAGAATCAGAAACTGGCACTTACATTTCTATTTGATGGGGATATCTCCACGCGCCTTATTGGAATTCTCAACCAGTCAGGAAACAATAGGGGAATGGTATCTGTGAATCTGGATGAGATGTTTGCCGGAAAAGCAGATTCAGCGTTGATTTATCAACAAGATCAAACCAAAGTTACAGACGCCGGATCTACTCTCTCTGTGGACTTTAAAAAAAGTGATTCGGATGCCGTCAAAAAAATAAAGAATGAAGTGATCAATTTTTTTGATTGACTGACTCTTCTGCTAAATTACAGACAAAGATTTTTAGTTTTAATAATGTTAATGAGGTTCGAAAATATGTCATCAAAATTACATCGCGATAAATTATTCTCCTTATTTGAAGAAGATCAGGAAGGCGTTATTTATCTACGGGGCGGGGAAATTATGTATCGATATGGAACAGATTATGAGTTTCCATTTCGTCAGGAGAGTAATTTTTGGTATTTAACCGATGTAAATGAGCCGGACTATCACATGGTGATGGATCTAAAGTCTAAAACGTATCATCTATTTGCTCCAAAGCGCGAGGCTGCTTATGCAGTGTGGCACGGGCGCATTAAGCCGAATGGAGAAATTAAAGAAGAGTATCAGCCTGATAAACTTCATTATGATAATGATCTTCTTACTGTGTTAAACGACTTAAAGCCGTCTGTTATCTACTGCCTTAATGAAGAACAGGCCGAGTTTTTAGAAGATTTAAATCGGAATTTCAATGTAGAAACAGAGTCACTCACTGATACAATTACCTATTGCCGTTGTATAAAAACCGATGACGAATTGGATAAATTGCGAGTATCTGCAAAAGTAAATAACGAGGCTCATCTGGCCGCGATGAAAGCAATAAAGCCGGGAATGTATGAGTATGATATGAAGGCGGTTTTTGATTTTCATCAGCAAAAAAATGGACTGTTGCAGGATGCATATAGCGGAATCCATGCGGGTGGGAAAAACAGCGCTATTTTGCACTATACCGAAAACAGTAAGGAAATTAAGGATGGAGATCTTTACCTGATAGACTCCGGGTATGAATATGAGGGATATGCATCGGATGTATCGAGGACATACCCAGCAAACGGCAAATTTACCGGTGATCAGGCGGCGATTTATCAGACGGCATTAACGGCACTTAATAAAGTTATTGAAGCCGTGAAGCCGGGCATTAAAATGGAAGACCTTCATTTAGCAGCAGCTCGAATTATTTTGCAGGGTCTGAAGGATCACGGACTAGTAAAAGGATCGATTGATGATCTGATGGAGAAAAATATTTTTGCGCTCTTTTTCCCACACGGCCTGGGCCATTTTCTTGGGATGGATACTCATGACGTGGGTGGCTATCCAAAGGGAGTGGAGCGTATCGAACGTCCCGGAATTCAGTTTTTAAGGGTACGGCGTGAGCTCCAGCCCGGAATGGTAATTACCATTGAACCAGGGGTTTATTTTATTCCAGCTCTGCTGAAGCCGGCACTGGAAGATCCTGAAAAAGCCGAATTTCTGAACGCGGATAAACTGGAGAAGTTGTTTAATTTTGGGGGCATTCGAATTGAAGATAATTTGATTATCACCGAAGATGGCTGTGAAAATCTAACGGATGTCCCTAAAGAAATCAAAGATATAGAAAAAGTGATGCAGGGGTAAGTAGAACAGGTCGCTGACCTGTTAAAAAAGGCGACCGAAATCAACCGGTGAGTTTTCGGTAGAAACAAGTAACTTAAAAATCCATCTGTATCAATTAACGGATCAGTGATCCGCCCTACGTAGAGCAAGCAGGTCGCTGACCTGTTAAAAAATTAAGAAACCATGTACCAAAGTTTTCAATTTAGAATATAGCATAAATCGAAGCAGCGGCGTAGCCTTAATGCACTGCTGGCACTGGCAACGGGTGTGCTAACACTTATCTACCCAACATTTCTTTACTTGATTGTGGGCGGATATCTTATGGCACTTGGTATTTTATTTCTTGCATTTAGAACCCCTCCAATAATTGCCGCTTTTCCCATAATTACGTCAATTCTAATCTTTATTTTTCCGGAATTAATTCCTGTAACATTTGCAGCTTTCCTGGGATTTTTTGGATTAATATTGCTACTCAGCTTCGGATTTATGGTGATGGGATTTCTTACCCTGATTATTGCGGCACTCATTGTGGCAAATCCAGATTCAGTAGCGTATTTAATTGCTCTGTTTTTATTGCTTTATGGTACCACAAATTTGATCCGGCTATTCCAAAGAAATGATCCGCCAAAAAAGGACAGGGATCCAAATCAGGTGTCTATTCAGTAATAGAATTGGCGATAATTATGTAAGATTGTCAAGTAGTTCCTGCGCTTCGGCTTTATGCTCAGGGTCACCTGCATATTTATTATCCAAATCCTGCACCTTTTCAAGTATATCAATGGCTTTTTCATTTTCACCGATTCTATGGTAGTGCCGTGCATAATCCAAGTGAATTAGTACATTTTGAGGGCGTAGTTCAAGGGCTTTCGTTAACGCTGTTTCAGCCTCTTCGTTGCTTGCAGGAGGGAGTCTGCCAAAAAATGTTCGCGCAGCAAACCGTTCTCGGCGGCCTAAGTTGGCTACTTCGGAATGCCATACACCTAATAAGTGCCATGCTTTGGAAAAATCCGGATCAATGTCGACTGCTCTTTCGGCATGGTTTTTTATAACGTCTGATTTTCGAATTCGGTCTCGAGTACCCGAAATTTCAGACATCCGCCCAATTGCCAGTGCTTTTGCAAAATGACACGGAGCTTTATTAGGGTGAGTATCAAGGCATTGCTCTGCGTACTCCTGAGCAGATTCATAATCGGACTCCTGATCGGAACTGTCATCAGCGCGATATCCCCGCTGAGAATATAAAACACTGATATTCCATAAGGCTTCCATTTGATCAGGGCTCTTTTCCAAAACTTCCCTGTAAAGCTCCATTGCTCTGGGTTCATCTGCAGACTCTACTCGTTCGGAGGCTTCTTTTAACATTTCCTGAATTTCATTTCCCGGATCAGAGTAAGGTTGAAACGCCATCAAAAATCCAATAATAATCAAGCTAATTGGAAAGTAGTCCAATAATTTTGCCATAACTATACTCTTTGTCTACTAATTGTTTAGATAAATAAATAACATTAATCATTCTCAACAACAACGTACATGGGTACTTTGTGTTGTAACTCACTCCCAAAGGCTTTCTTGATTTCCATGTGCTGGAACCCCGTTGTTGTCTTTCAGCATCTTTGCAATATGCAGCAGGTTCCATGTCATAAAAGTCGTGTTCCGATTTGTGAAATCCTTCTCAGGTCCGCCTGACCCTTTATCTGCATATGATTTTCCCGGACCAACCTCTCCTATCCAACCGGTATCGGCCTGCGGTGGAATTACATATCCAATGTGTTGAAGGCTATAGAGAATTTCCATGGAACAGTGTTTAACGCCATCCTCATTTCCGGTAATGATACATCCGCCCGTTCGGCCATAATAAGCGTACTGACCCTCATCATTTGTTTCCCCTGAAAAACTATCAAGTCGTTCAATCACTTTTTTAGCAACAGAGGACAATTGCCCCAGCCAAATGGGTGTTCCAAAGACAAGAATATTGGCATTCAATACCTTTTCTTGAATATCAGGCCAGTCATCTTTTTTCCAGCCATGCTCGGTCATGTCAGGGTAAATTCCCGGTGCAATTTCATAATCAACAGGGCGAAGCATTTCTGTTTCAACCCCAACCTCCTCCATCAGTTGTTGCGATAAATGCATTAACTGTTCGGTATGTGAAAGCTCTGAAGATTTTTTTAGTGTGCAATTAAGAAACAGGGCTTTTATCCCTGCAAATTCAAAAGGATTTTCATTAATCCACTTTTTCTGAATACTGTTTAATTTATGAATCATCTCTCTCTATATGATTTACTCTCAAGTGGCACTAGCTCTCTTAGGGGCGCCAAAAGATGTTAAGGTCTAATTCTTACTAAAGTGATCAGAATCAGTTCCTGCAGAAATGCATAAAATTACAGATTTTATATTAGGAGCTATCATCAGGTAAGAAGCTTTAAAATACAGAGTGCGGTGTCATCCGCACTCCGGTAAATCATACAATTAATTAACTCTTAATACGCCTACCATTCCACCTTGATAGTGTCCCGGAAACGTGCAAACGTACTCATAATCACCGGGTGTTTCGGGTACGGTAAATTCAATGGTTGATGTTTCTCCGCCGCCAATCATGGCTGTGTGTGCAACTACTCTGTCTTCGAAATCTGGCGCGATATATTCATTATCTCTTGCACGAATCGATGCCATTACGAATTCTTCCATATCAACCCCTAAATCAATTATGGCTATATTATGTGCCATTGCTTGTTTAGGCATATTACTTTCGGTTGTCAAGACTATACGAATGGTTTCGCCTGCTTCGGCTTCTATCAAAGTCACATCAAACTTCATGTTGTCGGTTCCAACTACATTGATGGTCCGAACATCCTCGTCATTCATTGTAGTTGCAAAGGCCGAAAAGGCAAATGAAAGGGCTACAAATGTTGCGAGTACTATTTTTACTGTTTTCATGGTAATGTCCATTAAGGTTATTAATAATAATTCAGCATCTATTGATTGATGCGTTTTTGTTGTGTTACACTTTTCGTTGATGAAGCATTATGCTGCTCCTGTCTTGCAATAATTTTTCCTTTATGCCCCATGCGCTCATGAGGTAGACAGAAGTAGTTGTATTCCCCATCAATTTTCACGGTTAAATACCATGCATCTCCTACTACCAGCATCCCGGAATCAAAAGATTCTGCATCTGCAGGAATTCCCAGTTCTCTGCGATTATCCGGGTGATATGCCGTTACCGTATGCATTCCCTGTTTTACCATAAATTTAATTACGCTTCCGGTATTTACTTCTACAGTAGCAGGCTGAAACCTGGAATCGTCATGCGTTCCCAAAACATATACTTTTACTGTGTCTGGCTCTTGCGCACTAAACCCCAGTGCCGATGAAGCAAGTATCAGAATGAAGACGATATGCGCAATTAAATTTTTCATTGAATATTTTCTATGATCAACTGTTCAATTTTTTGGGCTGATGAGTTCAGGTTACCGCTGAGTCCTTCAATCCGCTCGGTGATACGACCGTGGTTGTCGAGTACCGTAATTAAGTTTGTGTGCTCAAAATGTCCGTCACTTCTTTCGCGATATTGTACCCCCAGCAACATTGCCAGTTCTCTGATTGAGGAGTGCTTTGCAGTTACAAAGTGCCAGTTGGGCAGGTCAAGCTGCTCATAAGTGGCATAACTTTTGAGCGCTTCAGGAGTATCGTTTTTATAGTCAAAACTGACGGCAAGTACTTGTACGTTAGACTGATTATTCTCTGATAATTCTTTGTACAAATTCCACGTTCTTTGCATTAAAACCGGGCATGACCCGGTGCACTGTCCATAAAACATAACCACAATTACGGGCTGACCTTCAAAATCTAAAAGCTGTAAATCAGTTCCATTTTGATTGGTCCAGGTAGCTGTCATTTGATGCAATGATTGTTCATGAGTAACATGAAGTGCATCGAGTGATTTGTCCTGATTTTGTGCAGACAAAACCATTGGAATAAGAAGTAAGAGTGCAGTTAAGAATGTTTTTTCAAAAAATTTCATTACTTCCTCGTGGCTGTTTGAATATTATCGGTTTGATCATAAGCGCATCGGAACCCCATCATACCGGTGGTACTTGTTGCGCTGAAGCTCATACGAGTTAGATACCGGATTGACATGGCATAGCTGTATAGCGTGGAATCTCCGCCCATTCTTCCGATCGTACCGCAATCAAGAGAGATGTCTGTGCCAATTGGAGGTTTGAAATCATCCACCCATTCCATGACGAGCCCAAAAAGGTCTTTTACTCCATATCGGTTCTCAATTCCGGTTGATCCGACCGGCTGCACGCGATTGGCATCCACTGCTGAATACCATCCTATCAAATCAGCACTGAATTGATCAGCTTTTGCGGGGGAGTTAAAATTCATTGCCTGAGCAGCATATTCCCACTCATTAATGGTTGGGAGCCGTCCTTCAGCCCACCCACAGTATGCATTTGCTGCAAACCATGAAATTCGGGTGACCGGTATATCCTTCAGAGATTCTTCTCCGTAACTCAAATCACTTTCCCAGTGTCTCAGGTAATCTGACCCGGAATAGAGAGCCGGTATGGCTGATTTTCTCCAGGTCGGATTGTCCTTCAGGAATTCTAGAAACTCTTCGTTCGTGACGGCGGTTTGATCCAGGTTGAACGATTCAACACGATTTGGCTCACCTTCCGCTTCGGGTAAAACCGAATGGAAACTACCTTCAGGGATTGTCACAGAATTTTGCTGATTTTGTCCTTGCAGAAGGTTAAACCCTCCAAAGAGCAAACTTGCTAAACAAGTGGTTAGGATGATATGAGATAGTTTTTTGGTC
>PWFZ01000276.1 GCA_003555185.1 Balneolaceae bacterium
TCTGGGATATGTAAGTCCTGACGAGTATGCTGCCCAACAATTAACCAAAACCAATGCCGCGTGAGGCTTAACTAATCGTTCAAAATTCTATTGCAATTCCAGGGCTGCCACGAGGACACGATGGCACTAAGGTGCACGAAGTTTTTCATTCCTCCACCGGATCCCAGAAATACTTTTCAATATCAACCCCTTAGATGGCGCAAGTATTTACTTGTGCCCCTAATCAACGCTTACTATGCTACACTGGATACGTCAGAGATGCCACCAGGGCGCGAAGTTTCACAAAGTTTCTCACTCATCCGCCGGATCCCAGAAATGCTTTTTAATATCAACCGTGTAATCACCCGTAAATCGAACTCCCTCCTGCTTCAGTCTTTCCCGCATCGTGTCATTTGGAAAATATGCGCGACCGGTAAGCTGCCCCAAACGATTCACAACCCGATGAGCAGGAATCTCCTCTCCATTTTTGATTGAGTTATTAAGCGCATACCCAACCATTCTTGCTCCTGATCGAACTCCCAAATACCCTGAGATGGTCCCATAAGTAGTCACCTTTCCATATGGAATTCGAGAAACCACATCGTACACCTTTTGATAATAATCTTTTTTTGAATTGCTCATATATAATTACGACCTGACAGCATTCCGGCGCTTTTCCGGTTTCTGTCAGCGTCGAATGCCCAAAAGTTAAATGTACCCTAATAGAGTCCTTCCTTCGTACCCCAACGCTGACAGATCCGGTAGGTGCTGTCAGGGGGAATTTTTAGACCCGTGAGGTTTTTAAAAACCTCACGGGTCTTGATATGCTTCTAACCCATTAAATCCTTCAACTCATCAACCTGCTCATCCGTAAGCTGTCCCGTTTTTTGCGTGATACTTAACGCCTGAAGACCCAGTTTTTTGTAGAGGTTTTTTGTCAGTACCGGAGCAGCATCCAAATCACTTAAATGCTGTTTGATGGTATTCAAATCTCCCCGCTTTACAGGTCCGGATAAAGAATGCTCTGTTCCTTTTTCCTCTATGTTGTTAAAGGTCTGCCGGATGATGGGTGCCAAAATCTGCAGTCCATTTTCAATACCGTTATCTGATGTGATTTGATGCACAATATCCATTAACGAAACCAGATAGTTGGAAGCAAATACAGCAGCGATATGCATCGATCGCTTTTGATCAGGGGTTAATTTAAAGCTGTGCGCGCCAAAATCACGGACAATCTCCTCAAGCTTTCCTACCAGCTCTTTATCTCCTTCAAGGCTGATGTAGATATCTTTTAATCGATCATCACTATCCCCTTTTGTGAAGGTTTGCAGAGGGTGCATGGATGCAATTGCAGCTCCTTGAGACTGAAGGGAAGAAAGCAGATCAGATGATTTTGCACCGGACAGATGAACTACTGAATGGCGATTCCAATCAACTTCCTGTTCAGATAATTGTACAGCTACATCTTCAATTTTATCATCCGGAACGGCGATGAAAATGATCCCACCAAGATCTGATGAACGTTGAGGATAGCTATTTTCAGCCTGTATCTCATCTTCATCGGACATCAAAAAACATTCTTCTTTTCGATGACCCCAAACTGACCGGAGCGGGTATTCTGATTGTCGAAAAAAATCAACTAAAGCAGAACCTACCGCTCCCCTGCCAATAATTGAGATGGAGGACCTTGATTCCATCACCCAATAATGGCTTGACGCTGAATCTCTGCAAAACCCGAATGCAACACGTCTTCCTTATGATTTAAATGAAGCTTCATTCCCCATTTTTCAGCGACCAATAGTCCTGTAATGAATGATCCCAGTCCTTTGATACTTGATTCATCCGAATTGAGGTAGTTCATTAGCCCGGAAATATTCTTCTCACTATAAAAGCCCATCACTTTTTCTAACTCATCCTTATCAGCCTGATTGAGGTCACAACAACATACGATCAGGGTGTTTCGTGAAGCGAGTATCTCTTCCAGTGCATGAGCCAGCTCTTTTACAATAAATGACGTTTCATCTGTAATCTGAAGACTCAACACTGAGAAATCATCCAATGTGCACTGAAGCATCATCAACTGAGAGTATAAACTCAGGTTTTTGTTGTACGCTTCATCATCAATGAAAAAGTCATCATCCTCATCGCATAGCTCATTCCGGAGCTTATCGTTCACGGGAACCTGTCCCAGCGATGTTTCAAAATATTTCTTAGATGGCATGGGCAGCTTGCGTTTATGGCTGCCAAATTGCGATTCAATCACAACTACAGAGTCAAAATCATCCGATGAAATTCGACTATACGAGTCGCAAACTTCATCAAAGTTATTTTTATTGATTTCTGTGGGTGAAAAAAGAATCCGAATGGTGTTTGTGTCGGTCTTTTGGCGGGCTTTTGCATCAGATAATCCCTTCTGGATGACTTCCCGGCTTAATGAGGTGATATTCATAAAATAATTAAGGTCTGGTAGACAATTTAAAAAAGCAGATAGAGATCCACTGATCACTTATCTGAAAACTACGAATTTTTGCTTTTCTTCCATCATTAAATTGCACAGAAAATAATGAATCTTCGATTTGTGTAAGCAACACTCCATTCATTGGGTTTCGAAGCCCTGTGCCTATCGCTTTCAATGCCGCTTCTTTAAAGGTCCATATTTGAATGGGCGGCAACTTTTTATATAAATCCGGGTCTTCCTGTGGATGCGCCATTCGTTTGGCAAGTCTTGGATGAACGCTCCTTTCTGTAGATTCCATATCTAATCCCACAATGTATTCACGGGAAATAGCTCCGCTTACTGCACCGTTTGTGTGTGAAAAACTTACTGAAATCTCCTCTCCATCAATATATGCCCGGGGTTTTTCATATTTCTCTGTGATGATTTTTGGTGATGGCTTTTCCAGTTTTCTTACCACCATCTCTTCAATAAGTTTCCTTCCTGACTCAGATTCTGCAGACTCTATACTCTCTGCCTCACTCATTGGAATCATCTTTTCATAGCAGATATAAATAGATTCAGGAAGACCAGGATGGCTGACGGTTTTTAGGTCGGGCTTATGCTCACTCAAAATATCTGTGGATGGTTTTAAATCGTTTTTATGAGATACATCAAATATAAACTTTTCATTTGGCATTATTGAAAAATAACTTTCCTGCTCACTGCAGAAAAACTCTCTAATAAAGCAGTGATTTGAGTAATTAAGGTCTATTCTCTTTATATCTGATAAGTGGGTGCCTTCTTCCCTTCTTTTTTGTATTTTTATCAGCTTGTAAACAAAATAAATTTTGACAGAAAATAACTCCATGAGCAACGCTGAACCGTCTATTAGTGAACAGCAGGCAATTCGAAAAGAGAAGCTGAATCAACTTCGCGAACTAAATGTAAATCCCTACCCCTACAGCTACGATGTTACTCACACATCAGCAGAAATTTTAGCTGATGAAGACTCCTACATCACAACGACCCCCGATGAGCCGGGTGATGCTAAAAGAGTTTCTGTAGCCGGACGCGTTATGACCCGCAGAATCATGGGGAAAGCCTCCTTTTTTACGCTCCAGGATTCTAAAGGAACTATTCAGGTTTACATCCGAAGAGATGATGTAGGCGTTGAAGAGTATAATAAAGTATTTAAGAAAATGGTCGACATCGGTGATATTGTCGGCATTAAAGGATATGTGTTTAAGACAGGGACAAAAGAGACAACGATTCGTGCTGAGGAGTTTGAATTTTTAAGCAAGACCATTCGCCCTATCCCCACCCCAAAGGAAGTGGAAAATGAAGACGGCGAAAAGGTTACGTATGATGCCTTTACAGACAAAGAGCAGCGCTATCGTCAGCGTTATGTTGATATGATTGTAAATCCGGATGTGCGAGATACCTTTCGGAAAAGAACTCAGATCGTTCAAACCATGAGAAACATGATGAACGAACGTGGATATCTGGAGGTGGAAACACCGATTCTTCAGCCCATATACGGAGGAGCAGCGGCCAAGCCGTTTGTGACTCATCACAACGCGCTGGATATGGATCTGTACCTCAGAATTGCAAACGAACTCTATCTAAAACGATTAATCGTAGGTGGGTTTGACGGCGTTTATGAGTTTTCAAAAGATTTTAGAAACGAAGGGCTTTCCCGTTTTCACAATCCCGAGTTTACCCAGGTCGAGCTTTATGTAGCTTACAAAGACTACAACTGGATGATGGACTTTATGGAAGAGATGATCGAAAAAGTAGCTCTCGCCCTGCATGGTTCGACAACCGTTACCGTGGGTGAAAATGAAATTAATTTCGAGCGTCCCTGGCCACGAATTCCTATGTATGAAGCGATCGAAAATGAAACCGGTCACGATCTCTCAGGCAAAACCACAGAGGAGATTTTTGATATTGCCAAAAGTCTGCACATTGATGTGGATGAAAGTATGGGCAAAGGAAAACTGATTGATGAAATCTTCGGTGAAACCGTTGAGCACAAACTTATTCAGCCCACTTTCATCACCGATTACCCTATCGAGATGAGCCCGCTTGCGAAAAAGCATCGCACAAAAGAGGGACTGGTTGAACGATTTGAAGCCGTATGTAATGGAAAAGAGATAGCAAACGCCTTTACGGAGCTCAACGATCCGGTAGATCAGCGAGAACGGTTTGAAGAACAAGCCCGGCTCAAAGCTGACGGAGATGAAGAAGCGATGGCAGTTGATGAAGATTTTCTCCGCGCCATTGAATACGGAATGCCACCCACTGCCGGTATTGGAATTGGAATCGATCGTCTGGCGATGATTATGACTAATTCGGATTCAATCAGAGATGTACTGTTCTTTCCACAGATGAGGCCGGAGTAGTGCAAGGTTCAGGGTTCAGGGTTCAGGGTTCAGGGTTCAGGGTTCAGGGAAGAAGTTGAATGAAAATTCAGTAATTATTCACAGTTTATACTTTTTGTTGCTTTTTTCGTTGTCATAATCATATTAAACAACATTATTTGAATTCATATATGAAATCTAATTCTTTCCCCATGCAACTTCAGCCCTGTAACCTGCTCCTTGCATGAACTTTACCTGGTATGTAGCGAGCCGATATTTTCGGGGGAATAACCGAGAGTCGAGATTTCTCTCTTTTATTAAGATAATGTCTATTGCCGGTGTAGCTGTGGGTGCTGCCGGTTTACTTATTGCGCTTTCTATCGTTCATGGCTTCAAATCTACCATCAACGAAAAAATACTCGGGTTTGCCCCTCATGTAACCGTAAATATGTACATGGGTCAGAATATTCAGCGGGCTGATACGCTACAAACCTGGGTGGAAGATGTGCCGGGAGTAGGCCGGGCTCACCCCGCCATCACCGGTGAAGTGATGATTCAGTCCGTAAACGATATTAGTGGAACTATAATCAAAGGGGTGTATCCCAATGGGGATGTAACACAACTTAAGGATTACATCACAGAGGGTGAATACAACATTGAGATGAATGAAGATCATCTTCATGGAATTATTTTGGGATCAGCGCTGGCAAGATCTATTGGGGCAGAAATTGGGAGTAAAGTTACTGTTTTTGCACTCGAAGGTCTCCCCTCCCCGTTCAACACTCCCGAAATTCAGCAATATTATCTGAGTGGGATATATCAAACAGGAATTGACCGTTTTGATGATAATTTTGCTCTGACAAATATTACCAGTACACGGCGGCTTTTTGATTTAGGTGAACGACAGGCATCTGTTTTAGAAGTTAACTCTCAGGATTTGAGTGAAATCCCGGCCGTTTATTCAAAAATCCGTGATGGCACATCATTTCCCTATGTCACCGAAAATATTTATCAGCGGTATCGAAATATCTTTGCATGGATTGACCTTCAGGAACAGACCATTCCCTTCGTAATCAGCGTGATGATAATTGTTGCGGCTTTTAACTTGATTGGCACCATTCTAATGATGGTTCTGGAGCGCGTACGAGATATTGGGGTTCTGAAAACAATCGGTGCCAAAAGTAAAGCCATTCATCGAATATTTCTCCTTGAAGGACTCTTTGTAGCCGTTACCGGGCTTATTATTGGGATAGGTATATCCTTACTTTTTTATTGGGTGCAGGTGCAGTACGAAATCATCCCCTTAGCAGAAGAGAATTACTACATGAGCACGGTTCCGGTTGAACCCCACCTGTTTGATTTTGTGATTGTGACAGCCGTAACCATATTTCTATGTACTCTCGCATCCTGGCTTCCAGCCCGAATAGCTGCAAAGACAGATCCGGTTAAGGTATTGACCTTCGGTAGGTAGAATCATCTCCTCACACACTAATCTCCTCACAGAGCTCTGCTCTGTGAATGAAAGTCCAGTAGCTCCGCTGCGATTCCTGTTCCGTTTCCCCTGTGCAGCAGAGCTGCAATACGCTTTACGCAGCAGAGCTGCGTAATTAGATTAGAGGTATTGACCTTCGGTAGGTAGGATCATCTCCTCAAGCTTTCCTACCAGCTCTTTATCTCCTTCAAGGCTGATATAGATATCTTTTAATCGATCATCACTATCCCCTTTTGTGAAGGTTTGCAGAGGATGCATGGATGCAATTGCAGCTCCTTTCTGGAGTTGCTACATTTTACCTGCTCCCTGTGCCCCTGCAGCAGAGCTGCAACCCGCATCCTCACGATCTTTCCAAATGCCTCTAAAGGATGTATCAAGAATGGATTTTTTTTTCTCTGATTCAGTATTCTCTGATTTCTTAATATATTTTTCGGAAAGAAATTCAACAAAGTCTGCTGCTTCCTGACGAGCTTCAGTGGGAAGATTTCTTATTTGTTTTATGAGTTCTTTTTCTGACATATCTAAATGTAATTAATCTCCATCACTTGTAAAAACGGTTGAAATGGTAGCGGAGTATAACTGATTTTTATCTCCTCACAGAGCTCCGCTGCGATACCTGTCCCCTGTCCCCCTGTGCAGCAGAGCTGCGTAATTAGATTTAATGAGATTATGATCAACATCATGATTCACTGATATAATGTCGAAGGCCCGTAAATCGCTCCAATGGCCTTTCGATTCCGCGAATCACTAAATTAAGTGAACCGTGCACTTCAAACTCTTTTCTTGATCGGGTGATCGCAGTATAAAGCAATTCACGGGAAATAAGAGGTGTATCCTCTTTTGGCAATAACAACTGAACCTGATCGAACTCTGAACCCTGGCTTTTATGCACCGTGATGAAAAACGCCGGGGTAAAATGGACCAGTCGCTGAGGTGAAATTTTCTGAACAGAATTTCCGGACTCTACATATACATGCAAACTCCCATCATCTTCACGGACACAGACACCGAGATCTCCGTTAAAAATACCCAAATTGTAATCATTTTGAGTGATCATAATGGGTCGTCCGTGGTACCAGCCATTTTCCATCTGTACCAATCGATGATCAACCAGATATTTTTCCATAAGCTGGTTTAAACGCTCTGTGCCCGTTAACCCTCGCCTCAGCACAGCAAGCCAAACCGACTGTTTCCAGAACTTCATCAGTTCATCTTGCCGGTTCATATTTTTCGACAATTTTACTTTTACCGCCAATCCCGCCAGTATTCTCTGGATATCTTCCCCTTTTCCATATGAAAAGTCATGATGGGAAATATCATCAAACTCACTGAATAATTTATTGAGCCCTGCTTCATCTGCTGATCCCTTTTTGATCACATCAGCCAAAGACCCAATTCCACTCCCTTCATCAAATCTGTAGCTTTTTGTTAGATAAACAATGGAATCATTAATCAATCCCTGCTCCTGCTCCGGGAGATTATTTGTGATCCCCATTTGCTGCAGCAGTTTTGATGTCTTCGACCGAAAACTGTTCTCCTTTTTTTGGCACAAATCAGCAAATACCGATCCCGCTTCTACCGAGGCAAGCTGATCTTTATCACCGAGTAAGATCAAAGTCGTATTTTCATCAATGTGAGAAATCAACCGATTCATCAGTGTTAAATCGATCATGGATGCCTCATCCACCACAATCATATCATAGGGAAGTGTCTTCTTCTCAATCGGGGGTAACAGGCTATCCCGGCTCTCAACTCCTGACAGCAGTCTGTGCACTGTCTTTGCCTCAGATGGAAAACCTGACCGTTCTTCATCACTCATAGAAATTGATTTCAGCTGCTCCGTTAGGGCTTCCCCCATTCGTCCGGCAGCTTTCCCGGTCGGTGCCGCAAGAGCAATTTTCAAAGTACGCCCGGCAAGTCGCTGATGAAGAGCCAATATTCGGGCAACAGTCGTGGTTTTACCCGTTCCCGGTCCGCCGGAGATGATCAGAAACGGTTTGATGACAGACATACCAGCAGCCACTTTTTGCCAGTTAATCTCATCGGATTTCTCCGGAAAAAGCTGATCAAGGTTTGATTTATGCAGATCTGTAATTAAGGGATCAGCCAGATTATTTACTCTGTCGTTTATCCATTTAAGCAGTTTATTCTCGTAACTCCAAAATCGTCTGAATGAGAGCCGATTATCTTCCAATACAAACGGAGTTGCCTGATGTTCACTCCCAATAATTTCACTGTCCGGAAATGAATCACCGGCAAATGAGTTTTCCGGCAGACCCTTTATATCATCATGATCAATTCCCATAATTTTCGCCCACTCTTTAGCGGATCGGTTCAGTGGCAGGCACGCGTGCCCGGCTTTTAGAAACAGTGAGACAAACACAGCGCACAATTTTTCATCGTCTGTCAACTCTCCGAATTCCTTCTCCATAAACTGAATCATCTCTTGTTCATAGACTCCAATCCATCCGTTTTTGATTCCGTGTGTCCACCAGTTGGTTTTTACAGTTGATTCTATCATGATCGATCCAGCGTTTTTTCAAGCTTATTAATAATTTCAACATCAGGTTTATGGAACCACACTCCATTGTCACTTCCCGATCGCATTCCCCTCACAAACAGATAAGCGGCCCCTCCAAAATCTCTCTCGTAATTAAAATCAGGAAGTGATTTTCTTAAGAATTTCACCAGTGCTACAATGTACAGATGATACTGCAGATCGTAGCTCGCCGCCTCCA
>PWFZ01000117.1 GCA_003555185.1 Balneolaceae bacterium
CTTCAATAAGTCTCTTTTGATATCGATCCCCCGGTGGGATTTTTAAGTTCCTTTTTATAAATCGAACTTAGGTTATTAAACAAAATTAAGGAAGCGAAACTGTCCTGCGTAAAATCCATTCTGCAGATAAAAACAACAGGGCAATAAAAAACCAAAAGGATAGGTCACTTACATATTCTATACTTTCTTCAACCCGCTCAATAGATTCATTCTTATCCATTTGTTCCAATAATGTAAACATGGGTTCAAGCGAATTATCAGATAAAAATAAACCCTCTGTGCGGGCTGATAACTGCATAAGAAGTTGATCGTTCCTTTTTGTATTTACGAACTCCAGGGTTGATTGACTTATATTAAATGATGTGGTTGCCTGGCCAATCTGACGGTCTCCTTTTTCTGCGGTACCGTTAACTTCGTAAAAACCTTGTGGGAATGCCCCTAATTCAATCTCATAATTTCCATTTCCTATTGATCGCATTCTATAAGGTTGATTACTTTCCTCTTCGCCATTATTTAGTTCTAATACAATCGATGCGTCCGATTCATGAGTTCCACGTTCATTAACCAACCTACCTCTTATTAATACCGACTCACTTTCTGAGAATGAAGATTGAGCCGGTTCAAGAACAAGATTACGGTCATCAGGAGATGTTGCTGTCCATGAAACTATATTGCTGAATAATTGAGTATAAAAATCACTCACGGCTTCATTGGTGGTTTTTTCAAACCGATGCCAGCCAAATGCATTTACAAATACATGACGCCTGTCAGTATCAGACTCTGTTACAAGAATAGGTATATCTGTGGCAGTACGTTGATATTCAGCTCCCAGTAATGTTGCTGATAAAGGGGATAAATTATAACGAGATCGCATAGATTTAAGTGTAGGAAAACGTCTGAAATCGGGTTCATCATATTCAAGCAGCGGATGGGAATATCGTTCTGATTCCATAGTTAAATGGATATCCAAAATAGAGCCCGATGCGTTTACTGAATGGGGGAAATATGTTGATCTACCGGAATCTTGATAAGAATTTGGAGTTTGTATAACAACTATGGGGGTATCACTGTTGCTCTCCAGCCAATCATGCACCAATCCTTGTTGTCCCGGTAAACCATGCAGAACAATTAAATCATATTCCTGATTTGTTTCCATTGGATTTGGCCCGGCAAATACTCCATTTCGCAGTTGTGTTGTTTGAGTGACATCATTCTGCTGGTCAGATGCCATTACTCTTCGTATAGCTCCCACATCCGGATGTACTTCGAATGCCAGAGATAGTATCTGGGTTTTATCATCGAGTACTTCTACTGTGAAAATTTCAATATTGTTTTGCAGCGTAAACTCTTCGGGTAGTCCGGGAATGTTAACCTCAAACTCAAAAAATCCGGGTTCATCGAATTCTAAAGTAAATCTAACTTCGTGGCTGCTTGAAGACTCTGAAAAACGAACCTCTTCACTCTCAATGAGGTTACCTTCTTCAATGAGTTGTACATTTGCCGATTCTCCTGCATATCCATCCTGTTGAATATCTACTCGAATTGTCTCGGATGTGTTTGTATACGCTATTTGATTAAAGTCCACATTTGATATTCGTACATCCTGAACATCAGTAGTGTCGCCAATGGGAATTGTAAAAATAGGATTGGAGAGTTCTTGTGCGGAAAAAACAGGATTCCTTCCCCGGGTATAAATTCCATCAGAAATAAGAACAGACGCTACTGATTCAGATTCATTTTCCGACATGTGCTCTATTACATGTTGAATATTGGTTGATGTTCCGCTTGCATCAACCTCATCTCCATCATAAACATTTTCATCAAACAGATAAAATTGGTAGTTATAGTCATCGATAAAGGAGTTTCTCAGTTCCTGAATAAGCTGATTGTAAGTGCTTAAACCATCATAATATCCTCTGGTTATATCCACACTCTGGCTGTTATCGAGATAGACGGAAATAGATGGTTTTTCAATTTCTACATTCTCATACTGTAGAAATGGATTAAAGAGAAGCAAAATTAGAATGGTGAGTGTACCGGCACGTAAACCAATTAAGGTGATTTTCTTCCAGGAAGGGATAGAAGAAATGTATTGATAACTCCACCAAGCCAGTAAAATACAAATTAGTAAAGTAACAATCAGCAAAAGGATTGGAAAAACCGGACTAAATCCTTGTATAAAAGCGCTGATCATATCTTAATCCGATAAGAGTGTTACAGTGACTTAAGAAGCTTTTCGATAATGTTTACGGTAGTTAATCCCTCAGCTTCTGCTGCATAATTTGTTACAATTCGATGTCTTAGCACAGGAACAGCAATTGCCCGAATATCCTCAAGTTCAACATTATACCTTCCCTGTGAAAGGGCACGGGTTTTTGCTCCTAAAATTAAATATTGAGAAGCACGTGGCCCGGCTCCCCAGCCTAAATATTGGTTAACAAAGTCAGGAGCCATTTCAGTACCCGGCCTGGTTTTGGTTACTAATGTAACGGCTTTCTCGAGTACTTGTTTTGGAACCGGGACTTCACGAATAAGGTCTTGCAGCTCGAGAATTTCTTCTTTCTCAAGTATTGAATTTATTTCAATATTTCTTGGTGATGTGGTTTGAGATACGATATCCATTTCTTCATTTAATGAAGGATAGTCGAGCCAGATGTTAAACATGAACCTGTCAAGCTGAGCTTCAGGCAGGGGATAGGTTCCTTCTTGTTCAATGGGGTTTTGCGTTGCCAAAACGAAAAATGGTGGGTCCAATTTGTATCGTGTTCCTGATGCGGTAACATTAGACTCCTGCATGCCCTCTAAGAGTGCCGCCTGAGTTTTAGGTGGTGTACGGTTGATTTCATCGGCTAATACAATGTTGGCGAATATAGGGCCTTTTATAAACCGGAAGGATTTTTCACCTGTTTCTTTATTATCCTCGATAACTTCGGTGCCTGTTATATCACCCGGCATAAGATCAGGGGTAAACTGAACTCGATTAAATGTCAGATTCATTGTTTGTGCTACAGTGCGAATCAATAATGTTTTCGCAAGACCCGGTACACCAACAAGCACACAGTGACCTCTGGAAAACAGTGCAATTAGAAGTTGTTCAACTACATCTTCCTGTCCTACAACTGCTTTAGAAATCTCGGTTCTTATACGTTGAAATGACTCACTGAAGAATGCTGCTGCATCTTCAGGTGATCGTGGGATTCTATTGCTCATTCTGTTCCAACCGGAGGTTGTTCTTCTGTTGGAGGCATCATCATATCATCCGGGGTGGAAACATCGTCTGGAACTTCAATTTTGTATTCTACATATACACGATTACGGAGACTCGACAGCCATTTCTCCATTCTTTCCATCTGTTTTTGCTGTAGTGCAATATCACGAATCCTTTCGTAATCATCATCTAGATTAGCGATGTGTTCCGGAATATGCCGATCAAGCCTTACAATACGATACGCTTGTGTACCACGATTCCTTGTTGTGTATGGTGTAGGTTCTGATATATCGCCTTCATTCTCTAGTAATAATACCGTTCGGTAGAGGGAAGGTTCAAGTTCATCAATGGTGAATAATCTATCCTGAGTTTGATAATTCATCAAACGTCCCCCCATTACACTGGTTTCTTCATCTTCGGAATGTCTTCTAGCAAGATCACGAAATCGAACCCCTTCATTTAAAACGCTATCACGCAGAGCTTCAAGTTTATTAATTGCAAACTCCTCATCAACACTGGTTTCATCAACTTGAATGAGAATATGGTTCGTTTCAATATTATCACCTGACCGTCTGTTTAAGCGAATAACATGATAGCCGAAATCAGTTCTCACCACTTCAGAAATTTCTCCAGGTTCAAGTGCAGCGGCAGCAGCTGAATAACTTGAAACCAAATCATCAAGAGGCATCATCGGTAAAAGTCCGCCACGGGCAGCATTTGGGCCAGAACTGTATTTTCTCGCCATCTCTTCAAAATCCTTACCGTAAGTGGTAACAGAGTCTCTAAGTGCACGAGCTCTTTGCAGCGCCTGATTTCTAGCATCATCAAGGGTTGGAGGAGTAATTACGATATGGGATAATCCAACTTGCTCAGGAATAGTGGGTAACTGTTCTTCCGGGATACTGTTAAAAAATTCTCTTACTTCCGGACGGGTAATTCTAACCTTCGCCATTTCTTTTCGCTGTACTTCTTGTGCAATCATTTGCTCACGGAATTGCTCTCTAAAATCTGCACGTATCTCTACAATACTTTGTCCAAATGCTTCTTCTAACGCTTGCTCACTTCCCGCTTGACGCACCATTTGCTGAATACGCTGATCCATTTGGCGATTTACCATATCGTCAGAAACAATAATGGAGTCGACCTTTGCAACCTCAAGCATAGCATAGTTATCGATCATCGACTCTAAAGCACTGTACCACAAATTTTCTGAGAAACTCACGTTTTGATTCTGTGCTTCCGCTTGCTGCATGTATTGAGCAATTTCCTGATCTACATCAGATTTTAAAATGATGTTATCGTTTACGATTGCAACAATTCTATCTGTGGTTGTTTTATTCTGCGAAAAAGCACTGCTTACACTGATAATTGTAAACAATAGAAGTAAAATGGAGAATTTATTAAGTGTCATAAATCAATTTCTGTCTAAATTAGAGAAGTAGTCTGTGAGTTGTGATTCAATTTCGTCGATTGATATTTTATCAATTTCATTGTTAGATTCTACCTGAAGATAAAGATTACGAACGTAAGCGTTTGTTATTCTTCTTGATTTTTCCAGTTTAAGCCATTCTTGTATTTGAGGTATGAGCCAGTTAAAGTCTGGATGGTCACCTTCATTACGAACTTCACGAAGCTGAACAAAGTGATAATTGCCTCTGTAAAAGTGGATAGGGGAGATTTCGGATATTCCAATGATGTCGAGATACCTGCTAAGCATTGGTATATCTGTTACTGCCATCGATACAGGCCAAAATTGGGTTGACTCCCGCAGCTGCAAATCAGGATTAATACTATAGTTGTTTACGACTGTTTTCCATGCATTACCTCGCATTAAATCTCTTTTGGCGTTATCCGCTTCCGTTCGTGTATTTGTAGTTATGTGTCGGAAACGTACATATCTTTCATCAAGTACAAATTTATCCCGGTTTGCCTGAAAATAATTTTGGGCTTCCTCCCTCGATACTTGTACTTCATCTTCACTCTGAGCTAAAATATGTTCCTTGAGTGCATCTTCAAGCAATTGGTTTTTTAACCGGTCAAGTCTTTTTTTAATTTCTGGGTTTTCATCAAGCTGGAAACGTTCTGCTTCTCTGATCATAATTTGGGTATTCAACCACTGAGATCTGTAATTCTCAAGAGCACGGATTGTATCCTGTTCCATGGCTATTTTTGGAATATTAGCCATAGCTTCTTCAACGGTAAGAGTTTTATTCCCAATTTCTGCTAATATTGGAGAAGAATCTGCTTGATCAGTCGGAGTACAGTATGACAATAGAAATAAAATTGAGCTAAAAAAGAGAGCTCTTAGTAAGATATATTTCATTTGAGAGTAAGGGCCATTAAAATATTCATTTCTAAATAACTTTAATTACAACAGGACTTTATGCAAACGTTCTGCCAATTTAAAAAATTACATTTTAGGAGTTAATTAAAATAACATTCCTGCTATTGTTGCAGTCATTAGGTTCGCTAATGAACCCGCAAGTACCGCATACAAACCGAACTGTGCCAGTTCTGACTTTCTGCTCGGTGCAATGCCGCCAATTCCACCTATCTGAATGGCAATTGAAGCAAAATTTGCAAAACCACAAAGTGCGAAAGTAGCCATCGTGATAGATTTTGGTGATAGCACATCATCTGAAACCATATCAGCCAGCTGCAGATAGGCAACAAATTCATTTAAAACTACTTTTGTACCTAATAAAGAACCGAAGTTAACGGCATCTGCCCATGGAACGCCAATGGCAAATGCAATAGGGGCAAGTATCCATCCAAGGAGTGTTTCTATCGTAAGTTCTATTCCTTCGGGGAGTAATGAATTTATCCCCGATAATTCTCCGAAGTGAAACAAGAAGTAGTTTCCCATTGCAAGCAATGCAATGAATGCCAATAACATAGCGCCAACATTTGCGGCAAGTTTTAACCCTTCTGATGCGCCACTGGCTGCGGCATCAATTCCGTTTGCATCCGGTGTTTCTACATCCATTTTCACACTTCCACGGGTTACAGGTTCAGATTCTTCAGGAAAGATGATCTTCGCAATAACCAAGGCAGCAGGAGCGGCCATTAATGAAGCACCCAATAGTTGCTCTGCAAACATTAGCCTTCCAACCTCTAGTGAAACTCCCTGGGCCAGAGCATAAGAATTACCCAACATTTGTACATATGCGGCCATTACTCCACCGGCAATTGTTGCCATACCACCGGTCATTACAGCCAATAACTCTGACTTGGTCATTTTATCTATGTATGGCTTTATAACAAGGGGAGCTTCTGTCTGTCCAACAAAAATATTCGAAATTACAGAGAGTGATTCTGCACCTGATGTACCCATCAGCTTTTGCATTCCCCGCGCCATATAATTTACTACAATCTGCAAAATGCCATAATGGTATAAAATCGCCGTTAATGATGCGAAAAAGACGATAGTAGGCAACACTTGAAAGGCAAAGAAGTGTCCCATACTTCCTTCCATGCCCGGACTTTTTGCGAGATCTCCGAAAATAAACTCAGCACCGGCAGTGGTGAAATCAAGCACAATTACGAAAAATGAAGAAACCCAGCTGAAGAAGTCCTTTGGCCACCCAAGAGGCGCCCAGAATTCTTCCATTTGCCTGCCTTTGAGAATAAATATGGCTAAAACAAATTGTATACCAAGTCCTTTAGCTACCAGACTCCAGTCAACATTTCTTCTATTATTACTAAAAAAGAGAGCAACACCAATAATGACGGCCATACCGATCAGGCCTTGGACAATATCCATCTATTCTTTGTTTTCTGGTTTGGAATGATTTTTAGGAAGTTTTAAAGGGGGGAGAGGTTTACCCTTTTTAGTATCAACGGGAGGTCTGTAGCAGTGCCGGGCGCGTGGTTCGTAAGCATCTTTTTCGCCTACTAAAACCTGATCTTTATTCTCGACAACCCGTTGTGAGTAATGAGCCATAATTCCACTTTCCGAACAAATAGCATGAAGCTTTGTGACGTATTCCGCAATAGCTAATAGTTGTGGCATAGGTTCAAAAGGTTTGCCTTCGAAATCCATATCAAGACCGGCTAAAATAACTCTTTTACCATCATTGGCCAGAGTATTTACGACATCAATAATTCTATCGTCAAAAAATTGAGCTTCGTCGATACAGACAACTTTAGCAGAGGAGGTTAAAAGAATAATCTGATCAGCCGTATTTACGCGTATACCGGGGAGTGTTGACTGATTATGAGAAACAACTTCATCTTCACTATAACGATTGTCAACAGCAGGTTTTACTACTACAACTTCTTGTCCAGCAATATATGCACGCTTGGCACGGCGGATAAGTTCCTCCGTTTTACCGCTGAACATACCTCCGCAAATAACTTCAATCCAACCTACATGATTAGGTACAAACCACGGCTCATTTATCATAAAAAAATTACTTCTTAATACATATGCTTATCGCGTGGAATATATCCTGTCATTCATTAAAACAAAAAGAGTAATTTTATCAATTGATAATCATACCGTAATGCAGAATTATTATTTTGAAACGAAAATATTCAATTCGCTATATTTAACGAATTAATTTTACAAAGGCTCAACGATTCATACGCATGTGGTTCAATGGTTATTAAAAAAGCTCTTCTTTCATTGGTACTATTTTTCTTCTTCACAGTGGTTTCTTTCGCTCAGTTAGTCGAAGATTTTGAATCCGGCGACAGTAAAGGGTCTTATGCAGAGGATAACATTAGTTTGGGTACGGGAGACTGGTATCTAAATGAGGCTTTGATTGGAACGAATGATAATGATCAGAAAAAAGGCGAACGATCTATAAGAATCAGGCACAACAGTGGTATAAATGGAGTGTTGGAGATGAACTTTGATTACGAAGAGGGGATTGAACAACTTCGTTTCTATTTCGCTAACTCAGGTTTTTCCAATGACACCGAAGGAGAGATTCAGGTTCAATATTCAACTGACAGTGGAAATTCATGGTCAGACATTGATGATCCGATTGTAGCATCTGATATTCTGGAAGAGAAAACGATTGATTTCCGTAAGGAAGGCCCTATCCGATTCCGTTGGGTACACGCTAATGGCGGGAGAATGAATATTGATAATATAACAATAGAGCCGTTTTTCATCCCTGAGAACGACCCTTCAATACAGGTTAGACACGGAAATAATAGGATAGATCATGATTCTGATCTAAACTTTTCGCCTACTAATATTGAATCCACAAGGAAAATAGACCTGACTATTTCCAATATAGGTTCACCTGATTTAGAAATAACGGATGTTTATCTGTCAGATGGAACAGACTTATCTATCGGTTCAGACATAACGGGCACTTACGAAACTGAAGAAGAGATTAATTTGCCTGTAGTATTTAATCCGCAAAGTGCGGGAGCAAAATCTGATCAAATAACGATAGAATCGAATGATCCCAATTCACCATTTACCTTAAACCTTTCGGGTGAAGCGATTTCTACTGATGACATTACTCCAATTTCTACTGCCAGAAATTTGGAGTTTGGCACTCGCGTAAAAGTAGCCGGTAGAGTTACTGTATCTGATGAATTTGAAGGCCCAATTTTTTTGCAGGACCAAACAGCCGGAATTGCTGCTTTTCATGAGCCTATTCATACTGCAGTTCAACGGGGTGATTCTGTTCATGTAACCGGGCCCCTTGCCAATTTTAACCCCTCAGGACAAAAAGAAGGTACATTTTTGATCCAAATCGCTGAGTTTGAGGGAGATGATGATATTCAGTTTGAAATAATAGATAC
>PWFZ01000340.1 GCA_003555185.1 Balneolaceae bacterium
CTCCCAAAGAATCCAAAGAGTCTAATGCTGCAGGAATTTGATCTGCACGATCAATCGCAATAGATCCGTCCCAGCGGGCATCCGAACCGTCTATTTTTGGACCCGAGGTAAAAATCTTTGGCCCCAATAATTCCCCCGCCTCAATTTGACTCCTCCACTCCAACACCGATGGAGTAATATTCCCGCCACCGTCACGCACCGTGGTAATACCATTTACGATATAAAGTGGGAGCAGATTTTTGTTCTCTTTGATCAACTCTTCGCCCCCGCGAAAATGGACGTGCATATCCCACAAGCCGGGAATCAGGTATTTCCCGGTGCCGTCAATCACCATTTCAGCTTCAAGGCCAGAATCATACGGTTTGATGTTAGCTATAATCCCGTCCCGAATCAGTACGCTTTGATTTTCCACAATCTCGCCCGATTCCACATCAACAACATTAACATTTTGAATGGCTATATCAGATGTCTGAACCTGACAGCTTACGAGAAAAATCAGCAGGAGTGATAAAATTTGCTTCATGGCTTATACACTATCGTTTAATTTTATTATCTATAAGAAAGAACCTTTGGTAGCGACGCGTTTGAAAGGCAATGAAAAAATCTTCTCCGCATTATACAGAAAGTTATACCGTCGAAACAGCCATAATAATCCTGATTTATCGATAGAACTATGACAAAATCCATCTCGAGAGAGCACTTCATCAAAACCGCCGGAACCGCCCTCGTCATAGGTTCTTTTGGGTTTCCATCCATCATTCTACCACGACGAAAAGAGAAGCTGGGTGTAGCACTTGTTGGCCTGGGAAGGTATGCCACCGGTCAGCTTGCCCCCGGACTTCAGGATACCGAATATTGCGAACTACGGGGAATTGTGACAGGGACTCCATCAAAAATTCCGGAGTGGCAAGAGCGCTATGGAATTGCAGATAAAAATGTTTACAACTACGAAACCATGCACGAAGTGGCTAACAATGATGATATTGATATCATTTATGTGGTTACACCACCTGGGCTTCATGCAGAACATTCAATTATCGGAGCCAATGCGGGAAAGCATGTCTGGTGTGAAAAGCCGATGGCGATGGATGTGGAGGGGTGTCAATCTATTATTGATGCGGCCAACAGAAACGGTGTACAGCTTACAATTGGCTATCGCATGCAGCATGAACCCAATACACAAACCATTATTCGCTATGGACAGGAGCAGACCTACGGGGAAGTTACAGGGATTGAAACCGGAGCGGGCTACAGCGGAGCTCATCCCGATCCTGATGATTGGAGGCGTGACCCTGTTCGCGGCGGGGGAGCTCTTTATGATATGGGAGTGTACCCTATCAACGCGGCACGATATGCTACCGGAATGGAGCCGATTGCCGTAAAAGGGAGGCAATGGTCAGACCGCGAAGACATGTACAGCGATGTTGATGAACACACCGATTTTGAGATGGAATTCCCTAATGGAGTGATGGTAAAAGGAGAACCCAGCTTTGGCAATTCCACCAATTATATAAATGTGGAATGCACCGATGGATGGTACAAGCTGAGCCCTATGCAGTCGTACCGTGGAGTGCAGGGCGAAACGAGTGATGGCACACAGCTACCGCCTGACCCAAACCATCAACAAGCCCGACAGATGGATAACGATGCACTTGCAATCAAAGAGAACCGCGACCCCATTGCACCCGGTGAAGATGGGCTGGAAGATATCCGAATTGTAAATGCGATCATGGAATCATCACAAAAAGGCGGGGAGTGGATTACGTTGTAGCAGCAACCGAAAATTCTTTACTATTACTATCAAAGAAAGAACTTTTCCGAGTCGCTTTCAGCTAAAATTCAAGTTGTAATCCGACTAGTTTATTAGGTATCATGGCATGGACTTTTTGGCACGGTGATTAAATAAATAGTGTGAAGTTTGAAAAATCCATTTCGTAAAAAATCAGGAGACAAAGAATACGTAATTGACCCTTCTGAAACCGGGCTAGGTACATTTGGCGGAGTGTTTACCCCTTCTATCCTCACCATTCTCGGCGTAATTATGTACCTCCGTTTTGGCTGGGTAGTTGGAAATGTAGGTCTTATCGGTACTCTGATTATTGTCACCATTGCCACATCCATTACCTTTCTGACTGCACTATCTATTGCATCTATAGCTACAGATCAGCGGGTTCGAGTTGGTGGCGCATATTATATGATCAGCCGTTCGCTTGGCATTGAGTCGGGTGGCGCGATTGGGATTCCACTTTATTTTGCCCTGGCTCTTTCTGTTGCTCTCTATACAATTGGTTTTGCTGAAAGTATTGTAAGTGTGTTCCCCAACCTAGACTTTAAGACTGTTGGTATTGTTACTACAATTGGAATCGCTGCCCTGGCGCTTGTTTCTGCAAAGGCCGCAATTCGTGCACAGTATTTCATCATGTTCGGCATTTTACTCTCTCTGATCTCTCTGTTTTTCGGAAGTCCAGTTGAAGAGTCAAGCGTTGAAATGTGGGGCGCAGCTGATCGTCACTCTGAAGGGTTTTGGATCGTTTTCGCTGTCTTTTTTCCCGCCGTAACCGGTATTATGGCCGGCGTAAATATGTCCGGAGATCTTAAAAATCCGTCCAAATCAATCCCCAACGGAACGTTTGCCGCAATTGGAGTGGGATACGTAATTTATATGGTTTTGCCCATTATTCTCGCAACCCGTGCAGACGCGCTTACCCTTATTGAAGATCCATTAATCATGAGAAAAATTGCCTATTGGGGTGATGCTATTTTGATTGGTGTTTGGGGAGCGACCTTATCCAGTGCAATGGGAAGTATTCTTGGGGCGCCCCGGGTGTTACAAGCGTTGGCCCGGGATGGTGTACTGCCACGCTGGCTCAAGATCCTCGGCCGTGGAGACGGAGACGACGATACACCGCGCGTAGGGACCCTTCTAACGCTGGTAATTGCTTTAATTGCTGTTTTTATGGGTGATCTAAACGTAATCGCGCCCATTCTATCCATGTTCTTCTTAACTACCTATGCGGTCCTAAATATTGCTGCGGGAACAGAAAAGCTATTGGGCAGCCCCTCATTTAGACCTAAATTTAAGGTACACTGGATTTTCTCCCTTGCCGGAGCCATTGGCTGTATAAGCGTTATGTTTCTTATTAACGCTGTTGCAACCGGCGTTGCTCTATTGTTTGTTGCACTTATATTTATTTGGCTGGAAAGCAGAGAACTAAAAACTACGTGGGGTGATGTACGTAAAGGCATCTGGATGGCTATGGCCCGGGGAGCCCTTATGCGCCTGGATAAAAATAAAGAAGAAAAAACATGGAGACCCCATCCGCTCGTACTTTCCGGTAGCCCAACCCGTCGCTGGCACCTCATTGAATTTGCCTCGTCATTAACACAAAGCAGAGGAATTTTAACCGTCTCCACCGTCCTGACAAGTGATTCTGTAAGAACGGATCAAAAAGTAAGTATGGAGGCAAATATTGGCGATTATTTAGCTAAAAGAAGCGTCCAGGGATTGGTAAGAGTTATTTCAGCCCCTGACCTTTTTGAAGGAGGAAAAAGGCTGGTTGATGCTTATGGGCTCGGAGATCTCGTCCCCAACACCATCATCCTCGGAGATAGTGAAAATCTTGAAATACGGGACCAATACTGCGACATGATCCGGTATTTTTATCGCCAGAACCGCAATGTGGTAGTCATACATGACAATGAGGAAGTTCATTTCGGGAACTATAAAAAAATTGATGTCTGGTGGAGTGGATTGAAGGGGAATGGCGGCTTGATGATACTGCTAACCCATATGCTCCAAAGCAGCCGTCGGTGGTATGATGCCGATATCACCATCAAAATGGTTGTAGATAACGAGAATGCTATTCCCGGCATCAAACAAAACATCAATAAAATCATCGAAAAGATTCGAATTGATGCTGATACAGAAATCATCAAATCAGACGGGCGAACATTCACAGATATCCTTCATGATTCCTCTAAAGATGCCGATCTAATCGTAATGGGAATGGCTGTACCGGACGAGAATTTCGCCAAATATTACACTAAGATGCAAGAGAGGCTAAATAACCTTCCAACCACAGCCTTGGTTCTAGCAGGTGAAGAACTTTCATTTGGCGAAGTCTTGATGCAGCAGGATGAATACCAGGAGGATTAGGTACGTAACCCGAAGCTCCCGCTTCGGCACCTACTTATGTATTACAAGCCTATTTCACGATACAGTATTGGCAAAGCGTTACCATTGTAAATGAGTGACTTCCTTTCTGTAACTCTCGGACGAGGACGTCCGAGTTACGTTTTCACCAAAGACGTGCAAATTACTCATACTCATCAATCGCGTCACTCAAGTCCACATCGGTTTCGTAGAATTTCCCCCATTTCTCTTTGGGATCCGGTTGGGTTAGCAGAGAGTAATCAGCACGGAAATGGACAAGCCCTCTGCAGGAAGAACATTGTTATCAAATGGAATCAGTTGAGCATCACTGAATGAATTGAAAAATTCGAATGAAAATCTCTTGGTTCTGAAAGGTCGCTTACTTAACCTCAAGTACTCCCATCATCCCCTGATCTTCGTGATCCAGGATGTGGCAGTGAAACATCCATTTACCGGGGTAATTATCGTATCGAACAATAAAGCGTGCCGATTCGAAGCCGGGCAAATTTACGGTATCCTTCCATTTGCGCTGTGAAACAGGATTGCCATTACGATCAATCACCTGGAACTGAAATCCGTGGAGGTGAAACGGGTGATCCATCCCAACCAGATTCCGGATATCCCAGATTTCGGTAGCCCCAAGTTCCGCTGTTTCATCAACGCGGTTCATGTCCATCGTTTTGCTGTTGATCTTGCCATTGGTCATTCGCATGATCCTCGTCTCTGTTGCATCTTCGATATTTATTTCAGGGATTTTTCGCAGGGTTTCCGGCAGTTCGAAGTTACTGTCAGCTGGTGGGTCACCTGTGTACTGCAGCGTCAAAAGGTCAAGTGTTTCGTTCCAATCAGATGGGCGCCACATCGGCATGTATCGGTCGTAGGGAAGAGCCTGCAGTATAACCTCTCTTCCCGGGTCACCTGTGCCATGTACAAGCAGTTCCGCCCGCTCCCCGTTGGCAAGTACAATTTCATCCACCTCTTCGGGATTTTCGAAAAGCCCGCCATCGCTTCCGATATGTGTGAAGGTGTGGCCCTCAAGGCCAAGCCGATAAATTCGTGCACCGGAGGCATTCACGATTCGCCATCGCTGCACTTCACCACTCCGGATCGACAGTTCCGGCATGATCTCATCATTGACAAACAGTACATCCCCTTCCCGACCGTTCATGTCGTCGATTCGTTCCTGGCGTGATCCGGGTTCTGCAAACTCGACCTCCCCCTTTTTATCAAACCGGTTGTCGGACAGAATCAGTAAATATTCGGTCAGAGTATCGGGCAGTGGGTCTTCCGGGTCACGAATGATAATCCCGCCATATAATCCTTTGCCCACCTGCCATGCCGTGCGGTGGTGGGGATGCGGGTGATACCAATAGGTTCCGGCGGTCCCGGGATGGATTCGAAAGCTGTAGGTAAACGTTTCGCCGGGACCGACCGGATGAAACGGACTACCGTCCATCACAAAAGGCAGATGCATCCCGTGCCAGTGTACGGTGGTTTCTTCGGGCAAGTCATTTTTGAAATGAACAATCACACTGTCACCTTCTGATGCCTCCAGCATCGGCCCGGGAATGCGCCCATTGTAGGCGTAGACATCGGTTTCAAACCCGGGGACAAGTGAAAGACGTTCTTTGGATGCCGTTAACTCCACTTCCACAATTCCGGATTCCGAAGAGAGATTCTCCAGAACCGGATGTCTGGCTACTATGCGTTCACCATTTTTTTCAGATGATTCAGTTAAAGAATTTCCCCATTGTTGATTTCCCATCAGGTTTCCTGAACCGATCAACCATGTTAAACTCAACAACATAATTAATACAGAACATGCTTTTGTTGATGAACTATATGACAAATCATCCATTGTAAGGTATTTTATGCATCTAATTAATACTATTACTATTCTACCGTTACTTCCTGCATCACTCCCATATGCCCTGTATATTCAGATACGAACAGGTAGTGGCCGGGCTCAAGATCTAACGTAAAATATCCGGTGTGGCCAACCGGGAGCAGGTGCATTCCGCCGACAAACGTAGATGGATTGGGCGTCTTTAATCCCTCGACATCAAAAAAGTTCATCCATTTCACCAGTTCATCCACATCTGTATTGGAATCCAGACGTGCAACATGAACGTTATGGCCAAAGCCCACTTCCGGATTTTCTTTTACATGAACCGATACGGTTCGTGAACCGGGGGACAGGCTTCCCTGAACGTCCATCTCAAAGTTAGAGAGTGTAATATGAATATCCGCTTCAGGCGCAGTCGCTTCGGTAGGAGCTTCGGTTACAGTAAGCTCGCGCAACATTCCTTCCATATTGTGCATTTCACCATCTTCGGTTTTTACATAACACTCTAAAACATAGGTGCCCGGCTCCAGATTCATAGTCACATCAGAAGTATGCCCCGGAGATATAACTCCGGTTCCACCCATGAAATCGACAGTCCAGAACCACCCGGGCAAGGTTGCTCCCAATCTTTCCATAGCTTCTCCCTGGGATATTCCATCATCCCTCAACGCATACCAGACATCGTTAAATGGGCTTACAATATTGGTTGCATATTCATCAAATGTATGACCATCCGGAATCTTTGCAAGAACGAGGAAATGCGGTTCATTACCCTGGTTTTCATACTGAATGGTTGTCCAGCCAGACGGAATATTGTCAGGTGCCTGGAATGCATAATCTTCCGCCAGAATGGTTATTGAGTGCTCGGAGCCATATTCATGGCTTGATGCGTGTGACTGTGCAATGCTCTGCTCAAATAGTAATCCGGTTAATAAAGCCGAAACTGCAAGTAGGGTTAGTGTTTTTTTCATCATTATCTCTATTTTTATTTTTATTAGTGTGTAAAGCTCCTTGTCCCTTATTTATTTAAATAAGATCAAAGTTTTATTCATTTTCAAATTGATTTAAAGATACCTGAGGCGAAGTGAATTCAACGCCTAAGTCTTTTGACGCTAAACTGTTGCTGTAAACCGTACGAGGTTTATCAACCGGCTCTTTTTTATTTAGCATTCTTGATATATCAGAAACTGTCCAGCTCTCACTGCTCAAAAAATAGTTATTCCCATGTAGCCCGCCTGTTGTAGCCGCTTTAAAAGCAGCTTTAGCAATATCTATCACATCTACCATCGCAAATTCTACATTCTTTTTATAAAGCATTTCCATAAAAGCGTTGGGAGCTAAATGATTTTTGAACATGAATTGCAATCCTACTGATGTTGAATCCACACGCCGGGATAAAGGCTTGCCCACTGCGAAAGTTGGGTACAGGCTTACAATCTCAAAGCCGTTTTCCGGATGTGATTCCATAAATTCCCGCACGGTTTGATCGGCATAAAATTTAGCTTGTGAATAAGGGTGATTGTCCTCATGCATAAATGGAGTATCCTTTTCTGTGTATAAATGGTCACCATTTTTATCTCCAGCGGGAAACGGGAAAGAGGTGTTATAAGCGGCCACTGAAGCAATTAAAACCACATTTTTTACGGATGGTTCATCTTTAATGATGTTCAAAAAGTTTTCTGTACCGCTTACTATCGGTTCAAAAAGTTCTTTTTGCGGGTCTTCAACATCCAGCTGAAACGGCGTTCCACTGTGAATTATACTATCGCAGCCGGAAACAAAGCTTTTCATGGTTTCAGGTTTTAAAATATCCAGTTCAGATATTTCAAGATTGGAAGCATTCGGCAAATTTTTAAGGTGGCCATATTTCTTTTTATTAAAAATATCAGTCGTTGAAGCTTTCACGCTATAACCATTTTCCAGAAACGTTTTTGTGATATAGCTTCCGATAAAACCGGATCCGCCCAGGATGCCTATTTTTTTATTTTTCAGTTCCATTGGATTAATGATTTTAATTAAAGAATAGCATGGAGCTTTCGGGTCTGAAACTCCATGCTTTATTAGGTTCGTTTAGCGTCTCGCTCCCTGTGAGACAGTGAAGGCCTTCATCATTCCTTTTGATTGTGGGTCAGGCACTTCAGCTACCCATATGTAGCGTCCCGGCTTCAGATCTATATGAAAGTATGCGGTTGCTTTTTCCTCTCCAGCGAGCATCTCCGGTGTAAGTATGGTCTGTACTCCTCCGAGAAACTTCTGTGGGCCAAGGTCCGAACTGCTGCTCGACTCGAGTCCATTTGGAAGCATCCAATTCATCCAGTCATTCAATTTATTCGGTGCACTCATACCATGCCCTTGTGTGACCAGGTGAATATCGTGTCCGAGCAGATGATCATAAACGGCCTGATCTTCAAACGTCACTTTAAACGTGTGCTCCCCTGCCGATATATGACGGTCAAACTCAATTCCGTTTTCAGAGGAAATGCTTACTTCCTGAGTATATGCCGGTGATTCGTGTTCTCCGTCTCCAAATTCATCCGACACACTTAACAGCTCAATCATGCCAAGATAGGAATGAAAATCACCCACTGCATTTTTCACGTAGCACTCCACGATATACTCACCTTCCTCAAGATAGACTGTTGTCTCTGATGTGGTCATGCCTGAAGTAAATCCGGGTCCGCCACTAGGCAATGCTTCACCAAACCATGGCGGGAAAAATGTATCTGCATATTTGGTGGGAAGGTTATTTAAATTGGCATCTTTATCAGGTAGCATGCCATCCATAAAAAACTGGAAAGGATTGGTAACGTGTTTGATCCAGTAATCAAGCAGTTCGGCTTCATCTTCTCCCGCAC
>PWFZ01000170.1 GCA_003555185.1 Balneolaceae bacterium
GGCTAGTTTATTTGTTGTGCTCGAATTCATAGTTCAGGTGGCTGAAATGTTATTTTTTGAAATTTAACAGCTTCTTTTCGTTATTAAAGATAGGGATTAGTTATATCATCAACGAAAACTGCTTAAGTTCAATATATCAATTGTAAATGGCAGTGATGATTCGTAACTATAATATTGTGTAATGCTTTATTACAAATATTTTTAAACAGCATTGGAATATCAATTAACATAAGAAAGTAATTATGCCTAAATGTGAAATATACCAGGATGTAAAGGGTGAGTGGCGTTGGAGAAGAACGAAGAAAAATGGCGATATAGAAGCTTTTTCAAAGCAGGGATTTGAAAAAAGAGAAGATTGCGAGAAAAACGGTAAGGAAGAAGGAAACTGTACAAGCTTCAGATGGGGGGCATTTCATTAAAAAGTAATATCCCGGCGCAGAATAGCCGGGTTTTTCCACTATTTTATTCTCTAACAAGATTTAAATAGCATTTGGTTAAAAAAACCGTTAATTTTGAAGTGTTAATTTTAATCCCACCTACGACACATTAGTAATTTTTTTGGAAACGACATGGTAACGCCCTTCTTTTCATTGGATGAACACTTAGGTGTATAAATAATATATATAGATATGAGTAAGCAAAAAGGTAAAGTAAAATGGTTTGACGCAGAGAAAGGTTTTGGATTTATCCAACCAGACGAAGGCGGAAAAGATATTTTTGTACATAGAAATA
This sequence comes from Balneolaceae bacterium, assembly GCA_003555185.1. GTDB lineage: Bacteria > Bacteroidota > Rhodothermia > Balneolales > Balneolaceae > SW132. The sequence goes on from PWFZ01000170.1 coordinate 733, forward strand.
ACGTTGAAAACCTAGGCTTTCAAGAAGGCCTTGAAGACGGCGAAGCCGTTGAATTTGCAGTTGAAGAGACTGACAAAGGATTAAGCGCTACTGAAGTATCAAGCTTAATTTACGACTAAGAAATTAGCTCGTAACACAATATTTTAAAGCCCGTTTCCGCAAGGAAGCGGGCTTTTTTTTATTTTGTGGATATTTTTCCGCTACTTTTACTGTTTCATCAATAAAATTAAACAAGCTCTCTGCATATGAAATATACCTACTTATTATGGTTGGTCTCTATACTGCTTATCAATTGCACTTCTCAACATGATGAATTTCAGTCAACTTTATGGCAGGAAGTACAGGCGACATCCTCCGGTGAAATCACTCTGCTCTATGTGCCCAGTGAAGGATTTTCTTATATAAATGAAGACGGTCAATTAACGGGAGTTACAATTGAGTTAATGAAGGATTTCAGGGCATTTGCAGAGAATAAATACGGTGTCAGTTTATCGCTCCACTTTGAGCCAATAGAAAGCTTCACTGATTTTTACGACACTGTAGTAACAGGGTCGCCGGGGCTGTTTGGGGTTGCAAACGTGACAATTACTGAAGAGAGAAGGGATGAGCTTACATTCAGCCCAAGTTATTTGAGTAATATTGCTGTGCTTATTACACGCGATGAAATCGAGAAAGCAGAACAAATGTCTGACATCAGTCAGCATTTTTCAGGACTGAACGGGCTGGCGTTTCAGGGGACACTGCACGAAACCAGAATTGACAATATTGTAGAAACCTATTTACCCGATGCTGAAATTGACTATGCACACTCCAATGCTGAAATAATAGATAGAGTTGCTGAAGAAAATCGTTATTTCGCCTACGTGGATATCTATAATTTCTACAGGGCAGCTGAACGGGGAGCGCCATTATTGCGTCACGAGGTGGGTGATGAAGCATCCGAGGAGTTTGGTGTGATTATGCCATTGGGAAGCGATTGGTCAAAAGTAATGAACCACTTCTTCGAACACGATGGCGGTTATGTCCACTCTGAGTCCTATCATGCGATTTTAAGGAATCATCTAGGAGATGAATTGGCAGAATTGCTGATTGAGGCGCTATAAAAAATAGAATTAGCCATCGAAGAAGGCTTTTGTGATGGCTATAAATTTTATGGGCTGATCCAGGAATGCGTAATGCCCCGCATCATCAATAACAACGAGAGCACTGTTTTTTAGTCCTTTTTCCAGTCGTTTACCCTGTTCAAGTGGCGTGGATTGATCATCCCGCCCCCAAAGTAAAAGTATTTCATGGTCAATATTTGGTAATACATCATCAAAATATTCCGTGACAGACTTCACAAAAGTCTCTCTCATCACACCGGAAAGTTTTTGATAATCTGAGGAGCCGAGAGATTTCCATACAGATGTTTGGCGAAGATAATTCAAACCCTTTTCCCGCATAGATCCCGGCAAGATCTGAAAAGGTAGCTTAAGCGTTTTTGCAGTGTACTTTCTATAGTAAAAGGAAAGTTTTCTTTTAGGTTTTAAGCCCGCTCCACCGGTAATTAAAACTTTCCCGATCTTCGTAGAAGCATCGGGGTCAGAAAGTAATTTAAGTGCTACTCTCCCTCCGTAAGAATGGACAAGCAAGTCAGTTTTCTTCTCAGGAATAATCTGATCGATGAAAGAATTAACCAATTCTGCATAATTTCCCACTGCCCATGCTTTTCCGGGCTCAGGCGAGTCACCAAAGCCCGGGAAGTCGATCAGGTAGCACTCGTGAGTTGCCTGCAGGCTTTTGGCAAGGGGTAGCATAACCTTGGAGCTACTGCCCCATCCATGCAGGATAATCAGTGGATTTCCATTTCCCGCTTTCTGCCAGGCAACATCCTGTCCTTCAAAAACGAATTTATTTGGTTGTTTACTCATTAAAAACTGTAAGGATTTCAGATTATCGGGTTCATAAAAGTAAGGATGAACTAAACAGGGACAAACTATGAAACGAAAAATATTCTTTTTTCTGGACAGACTTCAAATCAAAAGGAGCGAAAGAATTGCGATTTCAATCTTAATGACCACCGCAATGGTATTGTCATCACTGCTGTTGTGGTCATCGCCGGGCAATTACGATAGTGAAAGCATCTATACTGAACTGGATCAGGTTTTTTTAGAGAGAAGTTTGGCTCAGCAGGAAGAGACGAACAATATTTTAGCTCGCTATCAGCCTGGAAAAAATGTAGTTGAAGCAGGGAAGGTGGAACAAGTTAAGCCCGATACAGTTGATATTGACACAGCTGAAAAAGTAAATACAGGCAAATCCCGTATTAATATTAACAGCGCAGATGCTACAGAACTTCAGGAGCTCCCGGGGATAGGTCCGGCTTATTCGGTGCGAATTGTTGAGTGGAGATACGAAAACGGCTCGTTTACGAATAAAGAACAGCTACTTGAAATCAGGGGTATAGGACCGGCAAGGCTCGGACAAATTAAAGATTTAATTGAGCTATAAAGAATAAGGTTTCTTATCACGGGTGGCATTCAGTATTTTTAAGACAAACAAAATTACCCGATTATGGCAAACCGAATTCTCTGGGCTGATGACGAAATTGATCAGCTCAAATCTCATATTATCTTTTTAGAAAACAAGGGTTTTGATATCACCCCCGTAACCAATGGCGAAGATGCTGTTTCTATTATCAAAAGCGAGGTTTTTGATATTGTTTTTTTAGATGAACAGATGCCCGGTATGGACGGTTTAGCTACACTCGAAAAAATCCAAAATATTCAGCCTTCTCTCCCTGTAGTGATGATTACAAAAAGTGAAGAGGAGTCGATTATGGAGGATGCAATCGGAAGTAAGATTTCCGATTATCTCATCAAGCCGGTAAACCCCAATCAGATACTGCTTACCGTAAAACGAATTCTGGATAAACGCCGAATTGAAAATGAGAAGTCGGCGCAATCATACTTGAAAAACTTCAACGAACTGTCTTCAAGATTTAACGAACAGACAGATTGGAAAGGCTGGATTGAAATATACAGGACGTTAACACACTGGGAAATCAACCTTGAGGATTCAGATGAAGGATTGCAGCAGGTTCTTCAAGATCAGTTTCAGCAGGCTAATCAGGCATTTGCACGGTTTGTTGAGCTTGAGTATAAATCCTGGCTGGGCAAAGATATTGAAGATCGCCCAATGTTAAGCCCCGATCTGCTACAGAAAAAAGTGTTTCCAAAAATGTCTGATGATAAACCGGTCGTTTTTATTTTGATTGACTGTATGCGGTATGATCAGTGGCTTCTTTTTGAAAGAATTTTGACGGAGTACTATTCAATCGAGACGGATTTTTATTACTCAATTTTACCTACGGCCACTCCCTATTCCCGAAATTCAATTTTTGCAGGATTGCACCCTCTCGAGATAAAGACAAAATATCCACAGCTATGGTCAATGGGGCAGGATGAAAGTTCTTTAAATCAACATGAAGAAGAACTTTTGAAAAAGTATTTGAGGAGAAATCACCTTTCCGAACAGGTGAAGTACGAAAAAATAATCAAGCCTGAGGATGGAAAGAAAATTGCTGATCGAATTTCGAACTATACCCAGACACCTCTTTCAGCTATTGTCTATAACTTTGTGGACACACTGGTTCACAGCCGGTCAGATTCTGATGTGATCAAACAACTATCGCCTGATGTGCCTGCATTTAGAGATCTTACAGAAACTTGGTTTCAGCACTCCTCATTACTTCAGATTTTTAAGGAACTGGCTGAAGAAGATGTAAACGTTGTTGTTTCAACAGATCATGGGGCGGTTCGTGCGTTGCGGGATACGAAAGTATTTGGAGATCGGGATGCTGCTACAAACTTGCGTTACAAATATGGCCGTAATTTAAAAGCAGAAGAAAACGCCGCGATATTTATTGATAATCCCAAGGAGTATATGCTTCCGGTTGATCCTCCCGCAAATACATTCATTATCGCGAAAGAGGATTACTATTTTGTGTATCCTACGAATTATCACAAGTTTCAAAATATGTATATGGATACGTTTCAGCATGGCGGAGCGTCGATGGAAGAGATGATTTTGCCTGTAGCAACGTTGAAACCACGATCCTGATGAGATGGAAAAAAAAGTAAGCCGCAGTGAAGAGGAAACAATGCAGGTTGCAGCCGGTTTTGCTCAAAAAGTGAAAGTTGGGGATATTATTTGTCTGCAAGGGGAACTTGGTTCAGGTAAAACACATTTTGTGAAGGGTTTTGTGAAAGCTTTTGGCATTGATGCTGAGGAAGTTAGAAGTCCTACTTATACATTAATAAATGAGTACATGGGAACTCCACCGGTTTACCACTTCGATTGTTATAGAATTGAAGACCCGGTAGAAGCTATAGAGTTTGGCGCCGAAGAATATTTCTATGGAAATGGCGTTTGCGTTATCGAGTGGCCCGAGCGTATCAAATCAATTTTACCTGATACAATTCAAACGATTATATTTGAAACAACCGGGAAAAACAGTAGAACCATTATTTTTGAAGGCAGTAATTAGATGGCAACAAGAAATCGTCGACTCTCTTACAGGTTAGACCTGCTCCCGGTAATTTTACCCTACCACAGAAGAGCTGTAAATATCGTTCAGATTGGCGATTTGGTCTATTATGGCCCTTCACCTGAATATTATGGAATTGGTGAGGTGGTTGACACCGCTGAAAATTATTGTATTGTAGATTTTAGAGGAACAGGCCTGCTTGGCATTCAAAAAGACGCGTTTGCCAATAAATACATTATCCCAATTCATAAACTGAATCTGGGGCATATCTTAAAAGGCACGTAGTTTAATTGTTTATTAAGAATCGTTGTAAAAATAAAGCTCCTCAAAAGTCGATTCAACTTCTCATTCAGTTTTAAAATATATACGGCTATTTACTTCTTCTGGTAATAACCACACCGCCAACGGTAATTGCAGCACCAATGTACTGGAGGGTGCTTAAAGATTCATTTAACAAAACCACACCAAAAATCACTCCGAGTACGGGTACCAGATTTTGATAAACCGATGTTTTGACCGGCCCAACTTTTACAATACCGTTATTCCATATTAAATAGGCCAGACCGATAGATAAAGCACCACTGTACACAACTCCACCATAAGCCGGTACTGAAACTCCACTCCACTCTGTGCTTCCAACAACAAAGAATGAAATTATGGATAGGGAGACGGCCCCAATCAACGTCATTATTGCGGAAAACTGAAGAGGAGTATAATTTTGGAGGAAGTTTTTTGACCGAATGGTGTAAACAGCCCATGTAATGGCGGCAAGAATAATAATGATATCTCCTGTAAACGTGTCGGATGCGAAGCTGATTGGATTCTCTCCACCTAATATGATAGCTCCAACACCGGTAAATGCAAGACTCACTCCGAGAAATTTTACGGGGGTCATTTGCTCATCAGTAAAGAAATGAGAAAATATGGCTATCCAAATTGGAATAGTGCCGAGCATAACGGCTGCATTCGCAGAGAGGGTTAAATCTATCCCCACAATAAAGAGCCATTGATAAAGGAGGTTTCCAATGAGACCAATAATAAGTAGCGGAAGCCAGTCTTTCTTTGGAATAGTAAACCACGCTCTTTTCCACAATACAATTGCCCAAACTAATAATGTAGCCAGAATAAACCGTGCCGAGTTAAAGCTGTAAGGATCTATTTCAGAAAGGCTTGCTTTGATTACGGAGAAATTGAGAGCCCATATAAAGGCAATAAAAAACAGAGCTATATCAGTAAGGGGAATACGACGATTTTCAGGCATAAGATGATTTTTGAGGCATGAAATATAACTATTACTTTCTCCATTTAATTTTGAATCTGCATTCTGATTTTAAAAAACAGGGAGAGAAAATGATGAGAATAGTGTTGGATCTAAAAGAATAAAGGCATAATTTTATGACTCAAATTCAAAAAATGACTGATAGTCAATATGGCGGCATTATCCCGGAAAGAGCGTGAACGGTTACGGCGACAAGAGCTAATTCTTGATGTTGCGGAAGAAACGATTAACAAACATGGATTTGACGGTGCTACCATGGACGAGGTCGCCGAAAAAGCTGAAGTAGCAAAAGGTACACTTTATATTCACTTCGAAAGCAAGGCGCATATTTATCTGGCAATTAGTGAACGTGGATCACGAAAGCTGAATGATCAAATGGCGAAAGTATTAACGAAAGATCTTTCAGGTTTAAAGATGGTCGAAAACCTGGGAGCCACTTACTTGAACTTTATTAAGGAAAACCCTCAGTATTATCATGCCTTCAATTATTACGAGGGCGTGGTTGCGGAAACGAAATCTGATCCGGGCGGGATTATGATGAAGTGCAAAGAGAATGCAAAAGAGGCGATGACCTATATTGTACGTGCTTTGCAAATTGGAATGCAGGATGGTTCTATTGATTATTCATACGATCCGAAAGAGTTGGGTCTAATTATTTGGGGAGCATCTAAAGGAATTATTAATATGGTGTTTTTAAAGCAAAACAGCAGTGAATTTGAGCTTCTGAATGAAGTCGAATTTGATCTTGAATCTATTATGCAAAATTTCATCCACTTAGTTGGTACAGGGTTGATTAAGAAATGACTATAAGTCACAATGAATTTGAAACATCTATTTTTATACCACGTAATCAAACCTTTGAACGAAAGAAAGAAAATCAGGGTCATTAATATATGCATCGAAATAAAGTAGCTTTTAAAGGTCTTTTTGCCCTTTCACTCCTGTTTATGGTTTCAACTTTTGTGAGTGTGCAGGCGCAAGAGGCTGATAATGAATTTCCGGAGGAGATAACCCTCACTGTAGAGGAGGCCGTGCAGATTGCGCTGGTGAATAACTATATGCTCCGGCGAGGAATTTTGGACGTCGAGTCAGCTAATCAACAGATTCGTGAAGCGTGGGGTGCTGTATACCCGCAGGTGAACTCGAGTGGCACATATACCCGGAATGTGGTTTCACCAAACCCATTTGCCGGATCAGATGCCGGTGGCTTATTTGAGTCTTTTGGGGCAATTGAATGGCTGGCATTTAATGAAAATGCGCGGACTGATGGAGACCCTGATACAGAACCTATTTCGTTTGATGAATACATGGATAGGCAACAAGAGGGTTTTGAAGAGTCTGGAATTACACCACCCGGAGCGCAAGACAATCCGTTTGCTGTCGATAATCAGTTTGAGTTTGGGGTTTCAGTAACACAGGCTCTGTACAATGGGGCCGCATTTGCCGCAATTAAGGGCGCGCAGCGACTACGAAATATTAATGAGAGTCAAAAACAGCTCGATCAACAACAGGTTATTGATGAGATAAAAAACGCTTTCTATAATGCTCTTCTGGCAAAGGAACAGACGGATGTTTTAGGAAATAGTGTAGAGCGTTTACGCCGAACAGTAGAGGAGACCCGGGCGTCTGTACAGGCAGGGGTGCTTTCGAAAAGTGACAAAATGAGTGCTGAAGTTGAGCTGGTAAATATTGAAACCGATTTAATTGAGGCCAGAAATCAGGCAGAACTGGCTGTGAAAAATCTGAGTCTTCAGCTTGGTATCCCGGTTCAGACAAATGTGAATTTACGCGGTTCTCTTGAGTTTACACCAGACATGATGCCGGACCTGATGAGCACAGACGATACTTATCGAATGGCAATTGGGCAGAGGCCTGATCTTAGTCAATCAGATGAACTGCTTGAACTTCTGGATGTGAACAGAAATATTAGCAGAGCCCGATATTTTCCCACAGTAAATGCGTTTGCTAATGCAGCTTATATTGGACAAGTGCCGGATGATCGTACAGCAATTTCCCAAATTCCGGGCGAACAGTTTCGTTTTCAGGCTCAGCAAAGAGGGTTTTTTAGTGATTCCTACTGGGACGGGGCACTAGCCGTGGGAATTTCCTTTAACTGGTCAATTTTTGATGGTTTTCAGCGAAGAGCTCAAGTTCAGCAAAACACCATCGAAATTCGGCAGGCAGAAATAGATCAGGAGTTCCTGAGAAATGCAATCTACCTGGAAGTAGATCAGGCAATTAAGGATTTAGA
>PWFZ01000228.1 GCA_003555185.1 Balneolaceae bacterium
CTCGATTATCGTCAGAAGTTCGGTAAAGATGTGGTAATTGACCTGATCTGCTACAGAAAGCACGGTCACAACGAAGGTGATGAACCTGCATTTACCCAACCCGGTCTCTACGAAGAAATTGATAATCACCGCAATGTTCGCGACATCTATGTTGATGAACTATTGCGAAAAGGTGATTTCACAGAAGAAGAGATGCAGTCTATTTTTGATGACTTTGAAGAACTTCTGCAGGAAGCATTCGAAGACGCCAAGAGCTCTCCCGCTTTAGAAGTGACAGAGAAGATGCTCGATCGAAAAGAGAAAGGACAAAAAGAGTGGGACGAATACCCGGATACCACCCATTCAATTGAAGACCTGAAAGAGATTGCCGTAAAATTAAACACGGTTCCGAAAAACTTTGATGCCAATCCGAAACTTCTTCGTCAGCTTGCAAAACGTGCAGATGCAGCAAAAAAGAATGAGAAGAAAATTGACTGGGGTTTTGCTGAAGCACTCGCTTTCGGATCACTGCTAAAAAGCGGTCGAACCATTCGCCTGACCGGACAGGATGTGGAACGAGGAACTTTCAGCCACAGGCACGTGGTACTACACGGAACCAAAACCCAGCAGCGGTTTATTCCATTGAATAACCTCTCTGATGATCAGGGCGAATTCTATCCCTACAATAGTTTATTAAGTGAATTTGCCTGTTTGGGATTTGAATTTGGTTACAGCGCCGCGAACCTCGAAGCACTTGTTATCTGGGAAGCTCAGTTCGGTGATTTTGTTAACGGTGCCCAAGTTATTATTGATCAGTTTATTTCTGCTTCTGAAGCAAAATGGGGCCAAAAAACAGCTCTGGTTATGACACTGCCTCATGGATACGAAGGTCAGGGACCGGAGCACTCTTCTGCCCGACTGGAGCGTTTTTTACAGCTCTGTGCTGAAGATAATATGCAGGTTGTTAACTTCACTACTCCGTCTCAGTATTATCACGCATTGCGAAAGCAGGTACTACAAGAGAAGAGAAAGCCTATGATTATTATGTCTCCAAAGAGTCTGCTCCGCCATCCGATGGCAGTATGCAGCGTTGAGGAACTGGCAAATGGGAAGTACATGCCATTTATTGATGATGAAACTCAATCCGGAAAAGATAGCATTGAACGACTGGTTATCTGTTCAGGCAAAGTGTATTACGATTTGGCAAATCACCTGAAGGACAATGAAAACGACAAAGTGGGTGTTGCCCGCCTTGAGCAGATTTATCCATTCCCGAACAAAGATATCTCAAAAGCTCTGAAGGATTATAAAAACGTGAAGAAAGTAGTTTGGTGCCAGGAAGAGCCCAGGAATATGGGTGCATGGACATTCGTAGCACCCCGGCTTCAAAATCTGTTGGGTGATGATATCAAACTTCGCTACGCAGGCAGACAAGCATCAGCATCCCCTGCTGCCGGTCAGAAGAAAGTTCACGCAGCTGAGCAGATGAAACTAATTGAAGAGGCTGTCGGCTAAAACGAATAGGCTTTACATACAAAAGGCGATTGATGATAAGTCAATCGCCTTTTTTTATGCAAAATATTTATAGATGTCAGAGGCTGTCCATAAAGGATGGGTAAAAAATAATTTATAGACTTTACGTCACGCCTCCCGAAAGCTTTCGGGACGGCATCTCCTGCCTTGTTTAGAGACATGAGATCTCGCTTCGCGTTCAAATGATGAGCGCATCAAGTGCGGGATGACATCCTTTTGGACAGCCTCTCTCAAGGTTATCGCAGTCCGTTCTGCAACCCTTTACAAATTCGGCTGACTGCATCGTGACTGTGCAGGCTCTCCATATGATTACATCGTACAACAAAGTCGTAGATGTTATCGACTTCATTGAGTTTATCATAAAGAAGTCTTGCTGCATCTTCCACAAACTTTTGATAGGCTCCATTCATTTCGGCGAAAGCCTGTTCATCTTCACGCTTTACCATCACCTGAGTTTCTGTATGAAGAGCTTCCCTGCAGAGGTTTACCAAATCATCCACAAACATATCATCATACAACTCAACTGTAATGGAAGCTAAGCTGCGCTGACTATGGGGAATTGTAACTACTTCGCGGACCTCTCGTGCATGTTCTGATAACTCGTACGAGCATGGACATGCACTACTGTATTCAAAATCGAGATGAACGAATTTCCTGAATCGTCCATACTCATCGACCTTCCCTTCAAATGAAACATCATAATACTGATATCCTTCAAGTCCGGATCGTAAACTTTCCTGCAGCATTGGATAGCTGAAAGACAGATTCAGAAATGCTGTCTTGCTATCCAGACTCTTTTTGTAAGCACGAAGAATATCTTCAATTTTTCCGGGGTGAAAAACATCTTCTTTAAAGTCGTAGAAGGTTCTCATTATCCGGCTCATATTGATCCCCTTCTTACCGGCGTCGAGGCCTACATAACCATCTACGGAAGTCTCAAGGGTCTTCAAATCACCACTTGGAGTGGCGTAACGAAGTGGGATCCGGAAGTTCGAAATCCCAACCTGTTGTATGGGCACATTGGCACCTTCAATCAGTGATGATGGTCCATTTTGTAAATCCGGCAGGCTTTCTTTGTATTGATCCGTTACTGTAAAAGTTGGATCGTAAAATCGTTTAAGAGCAGTTGTAATCATAATAATATAGTTCTAAGCATTTTCTAAATGCGAGGGTTAGGACAATATTCAGCAATGTTTCTTTCGGTTTCAAATAGCTTTACGCAATAAAGCGTCGATGTATCGAAAGCAACACGGTTAATATCATCTTCAAGTTCCTGGAAAAATGCTTTGACTAAATTTTCTGACGTCGGGATAATTCCTTTTAAGAAAGGGACTTCCAGATTCAGATTTTTGTGGTCACACTTATCCAATATTTTTTCTTCAATAATCTTTTTTAGTATTCCAAGATCTATAACATATCCGGTATCAGGGTCAGGCACACCTGCAACTGTAACTTCCAGAATATAGTTGTGCCCATGCCAGTTTGGGTTATTGCACTTCCCAAACGTCGTTTTATTCCACTCTTCCGACTTATTCGGATTGTGTAAACGATGGGCGGCATTAAAATGTGATTTTCGGGTTACGTATATCAATTTGATAAAAAATGGATTATTAAAAATTGTATGTAGTTAACGATGTTACTTTAAAGCGGGTTCCCGATTTTCAATTATTATTGAAATAAAAAATCGTTCGATAGATACATTAATCAGATCATATCCTCAACATCGTTGTCTTCATACTCATATCAAAGATCAGTAAAATACACTTTTCTCTTATATCTACATGAGGCAATCAATTTATAACCAATCATATTCTGATTCACTAAATTACTGATATATCTCCAACTCTTATTTTAACACGACATTTATTAGCTTTTTCATTATAAAAAGTCTCTATTCAATAAATAAAAAAGGCCTTAATTTCTTAAGGCCTTTAGATAAAAAAATTGAAAGAAGCTTCAAAGCTCCTCAATGAGGAAACTATTTTTTCTCCTCACTGCTGTCTGAATCAGTTTCGCTGGCCTCTTTATTTTCTTCTTTGATTTCAGTTTCTGAACTTTTGATATCCTTCACTTCAGAACTATCACTCTTTGATTTAGCTTTATTATCAACCTTATCACTTTTCTTATCATCTTTTGATGATCCGTTTGTAGTAACTTCCTTGGTATTGCTACTCCCAAAAAGACCTTCAGGATATTTACCGCTTGGTTTCTCACCTAACAGTTCACGAATATCATTATGGTTAATTACTTCTTTATCCAATAGCGTTTTAGCCATCTCTTCCAGTTTTCCCTGATGCTTTTTAAGCAGTTCAAAAGTCCTGGTGTAATTTGTTTTTATGATATCCTGAATGGCATTATCAATACGCTGTGCTGTCTGCTCTGAGTACTTCTTATTGAATCCATAACTGTTGTTAGGATTATTGGAGTCTTTCAATGAAAGGTAACCCAACTCTTTGCTCATTCCATATTCAGCTACCATAGCAAATGCCATCGTTGTAATTCTTTCCAGATCATTCTGCGCTCCGGTAGAAATTCGACCAAATATAATCTCTTCTGCCACTCTACCACCAAGCAGAGCACAAATTTTATCATTCAACTCTTCTGTAGTCATTAGAAATCGATCTTCCAGGGGTGTCTGGAGTGTATAACCCAATGCAGCCAAACCTCTGGGCACAATACTTACTTTAAGTACAGTGTCTGTATGTTCAAGATACCACCCTACAATTGCGTGACCCGCTTCATGATAAGCGACAATTTTACGCTCATCAGCATTGATGAGTTTATTTTTCTTTTCCAGGCCTGCTACAACCCTTTCAATGGCATCCTGAAAGTCTACCATTTCAACTGCTTTTTTATCTCTTCTCGCGGCTAATAGAGCAGCTTCATTGCATAAATTAGCAAGCTCTGCACCGGCAAATCCCGGTGTTTGTGAAGCTAAAACTTTCAGGTCAATATTATCCGACAGTTTAAGTTTAGTCACATGGACTTCAAGTACCTGAATTCTTCCCTTCAAATCAGGTTTGTCAATTAAAATCTGCCTATCAAATCTACCGGGTCTGAGTAGTGCGGAATCCAAAACATCCGGACGGTTTGTTGCTGCCATAATGATGACTCCGTTATCGGAATTAAATCCATCCATTTCACTCAAAAGCTGATTCAGAGTATTTTCTCTTTCATCGTTCGAGCTCATTTGTGCACCGCCACCTCTGGTTCTACCGATAGAATCAATCTCATCAATAAATATTATACAAGGGGCTTTTTCTTTGGCCTGTTTAAACAGATCACGAACACGTGCCGCTCCTACTCCTACAAACATCTCAACAAAGTCTGATCCACTTAATGAAAAGAATGGAACATCAGCTTCACCTGCAGTAGCTTTCGCAAGTAGTGTTTTACCGGTTCCCGGAGGTCCTACAAGAAGGACTCCCTTGGGTAAGCTTCCACCAAGATTTGTATACTTCTTAGGATTACTAAGAAATTCAACGACTTCTTCTACCTCAGCTTTTGCCTCTTCCAAACCAGCAACATCTGTAAATGATACTTTGCTCTCTGTCTGTTTATCATAAAGAGATGCTTTATTTTTCCCGATGTTCAAGACTTGTTGTCCGGGATTCATTCTCTTGAAAATAAAGATCCAGAATGCGATAATCAGAGCAATAGGTATCAACCATATAAATATTCCGCTGAACCAGTCCTCTTCAATTTTCACATCATAAACTATCCCATATTCATCGAAAATAGCACGAACTTCGTCTCCTTCGAGCATGGTTGTCTGGAAACGTGGTACAGATGGTTCTGAAGTCTGCCATCTGCTGTCACTTGGTTCCGGTTTTTCAACAATACCCTCTTCAATAGCTTTGTCTGAGTACTCACCTGTTATTTCAGCGTTATTGGTTATTAAGACTTCTTTTACGTAACCCTCCTCTACATAATTGAGAAATTCACTGTACTTGATACGTTCAGAGCTTTCTCCGGGAGAGATTAAGAAGTTAAATCCAATAAGAACCATAAAGAGAACAATCGCCCATATTGGGAACAACGGACGCTTTTTCTTTTCGGATTTTTTAGGATCTTTTTTAAAAGAGTTCTTTGAGTCTGTTTTTTTCGTCATTTAAATACTTTGTGTAAGGAGATGGCCTTAAATATAAGGCTTTTTTATAGAATAGTATGTTCTACCTGACAGGTTTTTACTTCAGGTTGGCTGCAAGCTTAACGTACTGACAACAAATTATGTTTTAAAAAAGATCGATTTTTATCGTACGATCTTCTCCTGTATTTATGGATAACTGCTTCTCTTTAGATTCGATTTTACCAATTACCGTAAAATCATCAAATTCAGTTTTTAATTTTTCCACATTCTCTTCAGCTAATGTAAAAAGCATTTCAAAATCTTCACCACCATAAAACGCGTATTTATCTACATCTTCCTGCATTTCATCAGCGATATTTCTAGTCTCAAAGGAGATTGGAATGGCCGGAGAAAATATTTCAATACCGACATTTGATCTTTTACCCAGAAATTGAAGTTCATTTACAACACCCTGTGTAATATCTATCATACTCGTTGGTTGAATTTTTAATTCACTAAACGAGTTTATTAAATCATACCGTGCAACCGGGACCAGCTGTCTTTGTACTACATATTCATATTTTTCAAGATCGGGTTGAAAGCTTGTTCCTTCTGTTTCTTCCCATGCTTTTTTTTCTCTCAACAATACTCTTAATCCTGCTAAGGCAGCTCCCAGATCACCCGTCACACAAACAACATCATCTTTTTTTGCACCATTTCTATAGACTATATCTTCTTCAGCAGCGGTACCTACACAAACAACTGAAATTGCGAGTATTTGATGCGAAGCTGTAGAGTCTCCTCCGGTTATTTGAACATTATAGTCTTTTGCAGCGGCATCAATACCTTTATAAAGTTCTTCCATCATTTGAACTGAATACCGGTTTGGTATAGCAAGATTAATCAAAACCTGTTGAGGTTCTGCATTCATTGCATAGATGTCACTTACAGCTGCAGTTACTATTTTATACCCTAAATGGTGAAAGGGAGTATAGGTAAGATCAAAATGCACTCCTTCTAAATAGATTTCAGAGGTGGTGCAGACAACTTTTCCGTTTTCAATCCTGGCAACAGAGGCATCGTCACCGATTCCAGTTAATATATCTGTTCGCTTCTTACCTGTTTTAGATTCAAATTTTTCAATGAGCTTCGAGAATCCAATTTCCTGAATCGTCTTAAAGTTTTTTTCGTCCATATGATTCTAAAAAAAAAGGCATTTATCCCATTTAAGTGGAATAGATGCCTTTAAAATTAACCTTAAATGTTGCTTAAGCTATATTTCTCTAAGTGTAGAATAATTAATTCGAAGAGTACCGGCGTGTCGCAATTCTTGCTGAACATCGGTAATTGTGCCAAATTCTGAATCACGATCTACGCGGAGTGAAACGATTAATCTTGGCTCTTCCATCAATTTATCATACATAATATTTCTAATGGAATTCATATCATCCACTAGCGCATCATCTATTTGCACACGGGTTTCTCCCAATTGACCACCGCCGAGGCGTTCAGGACCTATGTATATATAGCTTACAAGTCTTTTCTGTTCTATTTTTTCGATATTTTCAGCACGGGTATAATCTACCTGTACCTGAAGTTCTACTTCCCGAAGAACAGTAGTAACCATAAAGAAGATGAGCAACATAAACACAACATCAGGCATAGCGGAAGTCGGTACGCCCTGTTTGGTTTTTGCTTGTTTCTTTTTAAATCTACTCATGTTGCTTACCCCTCATCTGGTTCTGCGATTGATATTTTCTTCGGATACATATCTCTTATCTCCTGCTGTTCAGGGCTATCGCTCTGTAGCTCAGAATAAGGAACTCCAAACCGATTCATTGATGCAGCATGCCGCAACTCTTCGTAGGCACCCATAACTTCATCAAGCATATCTATGTATACGTTGTAGGGTGTCCTTCGATCGGTTTTGATTGAAACGATTGCATCGTCGGGAGACTCAGATAGATTTGGATCCACACCTTGGTTATCAACGAACTCCTGTACTCTATTTTTAACCTCAGGTATTGCAGAGGGTTCTCCGTCAAGAAGAACCATTCCCTGAGCATTAACAAGAATGTTTAGAAGATTTCGCTCACGTACCGGTGGTGGCTCTGTATCATCCGGAATTGGAGGTAGCATTAATCCAATTCCCGTATCAACATCAATTGTTGTTACTACAAGAAAGAAAATCAACAGCAGGAAAGCGATATCCGCTAACGAAGAACCATTAATTTCCGGGGTATCTTTTCTTCCGCTTTTATTGAACATTCAATTAAAATTTAAAGGTTCCGCGAGTGCTTGAGATAACGATCGCAAGTATCATAAGCCCCATCATGGCTACTAATGTAGACATTCCGGCTTGATCGAAATCTCCCATTACTGCATAGGAGATTCCAAATACTGCCAGTGGCACAATCATAACACTTACTCGCTTAAGGTCGGACTTTCCAGAAACAACGTTCTTTATTCCGACACCTATTGCTCCTAATACTCCTATGACAATCAAACCCATTGCCAATCCAATTACTAAATTACTAGCCATAACAATTATTCCTTTAAGTTAAAATTAGGTGTTGGGTTACAACTAGCCTTCTTCTTCAGTATTCTGATCAGGAACTATTTGTTTGCCTTCTTTCATCAGTATGATAGAATCAATCAGCGTAATGGAGCTTTCTTCCATATCCGCAATAATTCTGTCAATTTTAGATACACAGTAGTTGTATCCAACCTGCAGAATAATACCAGCTAACAAACCGGCTGCAGTTGTTAACAACGCAATCTTAATACCACGGGCTACCAAACTCGGTGAAATATCAGCAGCAGCTTCAATTGCATCAAACGCTTCAATCATACCCACAACAGTTCCGAGGAACCCTAGCAATGGAGCGATGGCAATAAACAAGGCCAACCAAACTAAACCTCTTTCAAGGAAGCTCATTTCTATAGAACCATATGTTGTAATAGCTTTTTCAGCTGCTTCAACTCCATCATCAGCTCTCATTAAACCTGCCTGAAAAACAGATGCAATAGGACCGCGTGTTTGTGCACACAATTCCTGAGCAGCTGGTATTCCACCATCCTGCAATGCCTGTTGAACATCAAGAATAAATTTTCGTGTATTGATATCGGCTAAATTCAGTGTAATGACTCGTTCGAGAAAGATGGCTAATCCTAGAATAAGAGCGATTAGTACAGGC
>PWFZ01000466.1 GCA_003555185.1 Balneolaceae bacterium
CGGAAAGAACCGGTTTGGATACGCGTCGCTGGACACTGGCTGCTGCTTCTGCTGATTTAAATGACTCCGGGTACCCTGATATTGTAATAGCCAATGATTATGGAATTGATGAACTCTTTATCAACCAAAACGGAGAAAGGTTTGTAAGCAGTGGAGAGGGTGCCGGTATGGGATTTATTCCAAAAAGTGGTATGAGTGTTGCCTTCGGTGATATTATGAATCAGGGAAGGTTATCTATTTATATTACAAATATTTCTGAAGATGGTGTGTTGATGCAAGGCAATAATTTATGGGTCCCGTCCCGTCGTTCCTCAGAAGAGCAGCTTCGTTTTCGAAATCTCGCAACAAATATGAGAGTCGACATTGGTCAGTGGGGATATGGCGGACAGTTTATTGATTTGAATAATAATGGGAATTTGGATTTATACGTTGCCAACGGATTTGTATCAGACGAGCCAAATACTGACTACTGGTATGATTATGCAAAAGTAGTAGGAGGGAACCGGAATGTGATTATTGATGCCAATAACTGGCCCGCGATGAATGGCCGTACATTCTCGGGTTATCAAACAAATAAAATATGGTTGAATGATGGTGCAGGACGATTTCGGGAAGTATCTGCATCTGTTGGAGGTGCATTGGATTTGGATAGCAGATCCATCGCTTATGCTGACCTGGATAATAACGGTTCGCTCGATTTGATTGTGGCTAATCAAAATGGTCCGGTTAAGGTTTATACGAATGTTCAGTCAGGACTAAATAACTGGTTAGGATTAAAGCTCGAAGGAAGTACAAGTAATAAAAGCGCAATCGGTGCAGTGGTTTATCTGCATTGGGATGACAAACAGAAAAAAGAGGTGATTACCGGAGGTGATGCATTTAGTTCTCAAAGTCAGCGCCCGCTGCATTTTGGACTGGGGAGTGCAGAAGAGGTTGAAAGAGTTGAAATCCGGTGGCCTTCAGGAGTAGTGCAGAATATTGATTCGCCGGACATAAATACAATGCATCACATAGTAGAGCCGGCTGATTTATGAGTAAGTTATCTAAACTATCGGCTTTAACAAATTTCAGTGGCTCGTTGGCTCTTCCGAAGCAATATTTTGCCCCCCTTTTAATTACGGGAATTTTATTAGCCGCTCATATTTCCTTTGGCATTCTGGACAGCTATCAAAAGTTATTGACAGCAATAATTGTAGCCATTGCCACGGAAATGGTGCTTCACAAAGCCGTTACCGGAAAATACAGAAATGCCAGCAGTGCATATGTTTCCGGAATTAGTGCCGGTATTTTAGTTCGTTCACCCTTAATATGGCCGTTTGCCTTGTGTGCGGCAATTTCAATAGCGTCAAAATATGTTTTGCGATACAAAGGTCGCCATATTTGGAATCCAACTAATTTTGGGATTGTAGCCTTAATATTTATTGCATCAGACAGTGCTGCGGTGTTAAGTATTCAGTGGGGAAATAACATGTGGGCAATGTTTATAATCT
Source organism: Balneolaceae bacterium (assembly GCA_003555185.1). Classification (GTDB taxonomy): domain Bacteria; phylum Bacteroidota; class Rhodothermia; order Balneolales; family Balneolaceae; genus SW132. The sequence goes on from PWFZ01000466.1 coordinate 1,491, forward strand.
GGGCTATTGGGTTGATCTCTCTTTGGAAGATTAAGCGCCTTAATATTGCAATGACCTATATATTGTCTTTCATCGCATTTGCCTGGGTGCGAAGTATGTTTACAGGGGATGCTTTTGTGGCTGAAGTGGCACCCTTAACGGGTCCTATGTATCAACTGTTTGCTCTTTTTATGATGACCGATCCGAAGACAACTGTAAAGAGCCGATCGGGTCAAAATATGGTAGCGTTTACAATTGCATTTGTTGAGATGATATTCAGGCTAAATGAAGCTGTTTATGCTCCATTCTATGCTCTTTTTCTTATTGGTCCCATTGCTCTGATTATTGAAGATTATTTACAGGGGAAAAAAGCTGATAGTGCTAAAATCGAGAAGCATCAGCCTGAACAAATATTGGCTACCCAAGCCAAATAATTCTCTTCTTACACTCTCAAATTTTACGTTAATCTGTGAAATTTGTATACCTAATCATTGGAAATGGTTGAATTTCTAAGTTGATTTAGTTTATTGCATTAAAATAGTGCAATATTTAAAAAGTCTTTTGATTCATACTCAAAAATGAATAATCAGCTTCTAATTTTTTGAGAAATAAAAAACCGATTTCTAATAAGTAACTGAAAGCGTTTACATTATCGCAGAAAAATAGGAGCGTAGGTGTTTTTACCAATGAATAGATTCTATGCCTATATAGATCAAAAAAGCGCTTACATCAGTATCTGAAGAATCTGACAATATTAATTTACTTCGGTATTCATCTGGTTTGAAAAATAATTTGATAACACAATCGTAAAGATTTTTATATATGGAAGGGCTTTTATATACTATATATATCTACGATGCGCCGTTATTACATAGTTTGTGTTGCGGTATTTTCAATAAATCATACAACTAAAATAAAGACAATATGAAAGACAATAGGCTACGGAAATTTACATTTCCATCTCTGCTTTCAGGATCATCAAGAGGTCTTCGGGCATCTTGTACAGGATTGCTGAGTAGAGTACTCCAGTTTGGATTAGCTTTACTTGTAATTGTAAGTTTGGGTTTTTCAGACTCATTTGCCCAGGACAGGGTAACAATTACCGGTACAGTTACAGATGCAAGTGACGGCTCACCTATACCGGGTGCTAATTTAACCGTTGAAGGTTCAGCAGCAGCTACAGGAACCACTATCGGAACAACCACCAACATGGATGGTGAGTACGAGTTACGTGTACCAAGCGACCTTAATGTTATCATTGTATCATTTATTGGATACCAGAGACAAAGGGTTGAAATAGATGGCAGAACTGAAATTGATATTGAGCTGGGTCAGGATTTTGAACTACTTGACGACGTTATAGTTGTCGGTTACGGTGTTCAGGATCGACGCGAAATTACCAGTTCAGTTGCCAGTGTAGATGCAGGTTCATTTAACAGAGGAAATATTAATGATGCTCAGGAGCTTCTCCAGGGTAAAGTTTCCGGTCTGCAAATTACTCGACCAGGTGGTGATCCAAATGCAGGATTTACTATTAGGCTTCGTGGATTGTCAACTATTGGTGCTAACCAAGAGCCGCTTATTGTAATTGATGGTGTTCCCGGAGCTGACTTCCAGTCAGTTGACCCGAATGACATTCAGTCAATGGAAGTATTGAAAGATGCATCAGCATCTGCAATTTATGGAACTCGTGGCGCCAGTGGTGTAATTCTTGTTACCACTAAGTCAGGAAGAGCAGCGGTAGATGACGGAATAACCGTTAGTTATAATGGACAGTTATCAAATTCATTTGTAGCCAACCGATATCAAACACTCACTGCTGAAGAGTATAGAAGCTTACCAGATCGTGGTATTTCTATAAATGATCTTGGATCATCTACGAACTTCTGGGATGAGGTTACACAGAATGCGTATACTCAATCTCATAGTTTGGCTGTATCAGGTGGAGATGCACAAACTTCATACCGTGTTTCCGGTAACTATCGGGAAGTACAGGGTATCCAAAGAGGTTCCGGTAACGATCGATTAAATGCCCGGGTAAATTTGGTTCACAGGGCACTGGATGATCGCTTAACACTTACAGGTAATCTCTCGGTAACAAACAGAAATCAGCAAATAGGTTTAGGTGAAGTATTTAGATATGCTACTACCTTTAATCCTACTGCACCTGTTTACAATGAAGATGGTTCATTCTTCCTGGCATCCGGTTTTGACAACTTCAATCCGGTAGCTATTAATGAACTAACAACATTCGATGTTGAATCCAGCCGATTTACCATGAGTTTAAGAGGGTTGTATGACTTCTCTGATTTCGTGGACGGATTGAGTGCTTCTGTTTTCTATTCTCGTGAAAGAGGGAACTTCTTAACCGGCCAATACTATTCCAGAGATCTTCGATTTAGAGGAGCGGGTAGAACCGGATTAGCCATTAGAGAAGAGAATTCAAATCTTGATCAACTTATTGAAACAACGGTTAATTACAGAAATTCATTTGATGCAATAGGCATTGAGTCTGTAGCCGGATATACTTATCAGGAATTTGAAGGGCAGGGACAATTTGCAGAAGGTGGTAATTTTTCTTCTGATACGTTCTTGTATAATAACCTTGGGTTTGCCAGAGACTTTAACGAAGGACTTGGTACCGTTAATAGTTTTAGAAACGAAAGCAAGCTAATCGCATTTTTTGGACGTACAAACCTGACATTCCAAAATACTTATTTCTTATCAGGTACATTTCGTCATGAAGGATCTACACGATTTGGACCCGGTAATAAGTGGGGTAACTTCTTCGCCGCTAGTGCCGGTGTTGAGTTGACAAACTTGATTGATGTTCCACAAGCCGACGAATTAAAACTTCGTGTCAGTTATGGTGAAACGGGACAACAGCCACCGTTTGATGGAATATCTCAGCTTCAATTTGCTCAGGGATCAAGTTTCCTTGTAGATGGCAATTATGTTCCTTCTCTAGGACCCTCAGCGAATCCGAATCCGGATCTGCGATGGGAAGTTAAAAAAGAGTACAACGTTGGACTTGATTTCGCATTCTTTAGTGACCGTTTAACCGGTTCATTAGATTACTACGATGCAAGAACCGAAGACTTATTACTTAATTTCCAGGTTCCGGTTCCTCCCAATCTTGCACCTACACAATGGGTTAACATTGGAGAAATCAGTAATGTTGGCTTTGAAGCATTGTTAAACTACACTGCTGTTCAAAATGCAAATGTCACCTGGAATACAGGACTTACATTTTCAACGAATAACGCAACTCTTGAGTCCCTTTCAGCCGGAGATTTTCAATTTGGCGAAAGAGCATTTATTGCAAATATGGGTGCTCCCGGACTTAATGACACAGACATCATTCGTGTTCAGGAAGGACGACCTATTGGAGAAATCTGGGGTCCTCGTTTTGCAGGTATTACTGAAGCCGGTAGTGCACTATACTTTGATATAGATGGAAATGTAGTAAGTGGTGCTGACTTAACAAGTGCTGATAATCAGGTTATTGGAAACGGTCTTCCTGATTTCAATCTTGGTTTTGATAACACTGTAGTTTATAGAAACTGGGATTTAAATATGTTCTGGAGAGGTTCTTTCGGGCATGATCTTGTAAACACTTACGATGTGTTTTATAACTCATCTGTACAGGCAGGTACCTGGAATGTTTCAGACAAAATTCTTGAGTCTGATTTAAGAGGTAGCCCTAGATTTTCAAGTTTACAAGTGGAAGACGCTTCATTTGTTAGATTAGAAAATTTATCTATCGGTTATAACTTCGACCTTTCTGCAGGAGCTCCAATAAGAGATCTCCGATTATCTGTGTCAGGTAATAACTTATGGACAATCACAAATTATAGTGGTGTAGATCCAGAAGTACGTTACTCAGATGCAGGTCCTTCAGACAATGCTGGTTTTGCTGATGGTGGCCCACTTGCCGCACTCGCACCGGGAATTGAACGTCGGAATCAATGGTTTACTCAAACATCACTCGTATTTGGCGTAAACATTGGATTTTAAACATCAGCACTTAGCACTAAAGAAAAATATTAGAACTATGAAAAAACTACTATCAACTAAACTATTAATAATGACCGGGGGATTGTTCCTGTTCAGTCTGGCATGTACAGACTTAACAGAACGCACACCCAGCTCATTAACATCGCTGGAAAGTGAAGAGGAATTCGTCTCTGCACTTGGTGAAGCATACGCTGTTCTTGGGGGCGATCCTGGATGGCAAACTCATAATGGATTTTTTGCGCTCTCGCAAATATCCACAGATGAAACAGTTATCCCACGTCGTGGTGGTGACTGGTTTGATGGCGGAATCTGGATAGATACACACCGACATACAATCGGTGTTGATCATGATCCAACAAATAATGCCTGGACATACTTATTTTCAGGTGTTAATGCTACAAGTCGTATTGCCTCGCAATTCGAACAGCTTCGAGATGATGGAGCAGTAGACGCAGAATTGGCAGGTAATTTTATTGCTGAAGCAAAAGTACTGCGTGCTTTTTACTACTTCTTTCTTTTAGATGCATTTGGAAATGTTCCTATCATTGAAGATTTCACTACAGTGGAAGGAAATCCTCCTAACAACTCCGACTTTCAAGCAGGAAGAGAAGAACTCTTTGCCTTTATCGAGCAAGAACTGCTAGACAATGTAGAGCTACTGGATGATAATGTAGCCGGTGCTTATGGTAGAGTAAATCAGTATTCAGGACACTTCCTGCTTGCTAAGCTTTACCTGAACGCTGAAATCTATACAGGAACAGAGCGTTGGGCAGATGCACAGGAACAATTGGATATAATTATTGACTCCGGAGAATTCTCTTTGGAATCAAATTATTTCAATAACTTTGCCACCAATAACTCGGGTTCATCAGAAACTATCTTCGCCATTCCTTATGACGAAGTATTTAACCAAGGTTTCAATATTCACCAGATGACACTTCACTATGAGCAGCAACGACAGTTTAACTTCCAGGATCAGCCTTGGAACGGTTATGCTACACTTGCTGAGTTTTACAACTCATTTGATGAAGATGACTTAAGAAGAGAAGGTTTAATGGCAGGCGTACAAACTACACCAGCCGGTGATGTAATTACTGATCCGGGAACGGAAGGTAATCCTCCTTTGGATCTTGATCCTGAAATCCCAGCCTTGAACATGGAATCTGCGGATGATTTTCCAACATTTAGGTTGGCCGGTGCTCGATTTAATAAATTTGAATATGAGCAGGGTGCTACACCCAATCTTAATAATGACTTTCCAGTCATGAGATATGCTGATGTTATTCTTATGCGAGCCGAAACCGAATGGAGAATAAATGGCGGTGGTCAAATGTACTTCGACATGATTCGTGAAAACAATCGTGTTGGTAATGTTTCATCTATTCCATTAAATGCAGAAAACCTTCTGGCAGAACGTGGAAGAGAGTTGTACATGGAAATATGGCGCCGACAGGATATGATCCGTTTCCCCGGTGTTGATGGTGGTGAAACCAGATTTAATGATCCTTGGTGGGAAAAATCAGTTTCTGATGCATTCAGAAACGTATTTCCTATCCCGGAAGATCAAATCAATGCAAATCCTAACCTGAATCAAAATCCAGGTTATAACTAAAGTTGATTTGTAAATTAGTTTTTAAAGGAACAGGTGTTAAATCACCTGTTCCTTTTTTTATTTAAAGTAGATGTAATATTAGTAATTTTGTATATACCTAAGTTCTTATTCTATCTTATTAATCCTGCTAAATAATAAGATAGAATAAGAACATGGTTATGAACCTGTACAAAGCGTTGTTAAATATTAATCCTAAATAATTGCTTTACAATTTATATGAAAAGCTTTTCCCCGTTGTTCATTTTATTTTCGGGATTGATTCTATTAGTGTCTTGCTCATCAGAAAAGACAGATAAATATCTATTTCAGAACCTTTCTGCTGTATATACGAATATTGATTTCGAAAATACTCTTACACCAACCGAAGAATTCAATATGTATATTTTCCGCAATTTCTATAATGGTGGAGGAGTTGCTGCCGGTGACGTAACGGGAAATGGACTTCCTGATCTCTTTTTTACCGGAAATATGACATCAAACCGACTTTACGAGAATCTCGGTGATTTCAAGTTTAAAGAAATTACTGATGCAGCCGGTTTAAGATCTGATGATTACTGGTCAACAGGTGCCAGCTTTGTAGACATTAATGGCAATGGATTACTGGATATTTTTGTAACCCTTTCCGGTCCACCCGAAGGTGACGATCGTCATAATCGATTATATATTAATAATGGCGATGGTACCTTTGATGAACGCTCTAGAGAATTTGGTCTTGATGATATTGGCCTCTCCACTCATGCAGTATTCTTTGATTACAATGGAAACGGCTTGATGGATATGTACCTCATAAATAACTCTTTTCGTTCTGTTGGAGGATATGGAGATGTTACAGGTGAAACCAGAAACGAACCCGACCCCAGGGGAGCAAGTAAACTATATCGCAATGATGGCGGCTCGTTCACGAATGTAACTGAAGAGGCCGGCATCTATAGCAGCATCATTGGTTTTGGCTTGAGTGCAACCGTCGCCGATGTAAACCGAAATGGACTTCCGGATCTATATGTAGCCAACGATTTTTTCGAACGTGATTATCTCTATATCAATAACGGAGATGGAACATTTACTGAATCTCTTGACGATATGATCCGAAGTTTAAGCTTCAGCTCCATGGGGTCCGATATCGCAGATCTTAATAATGACGGATGGCCTGAAATTTATGTTTCCGATATGCTTCCCAAAGAAGAAGACAGATTAAAATCCAAAATGACTATAGAGTCCTGGGATGAATACAGTGAAAATGTAGAGAAAGGATTTCATCATAAGTTTACCCGTAACACACTTCAGTTGAATAGAGGAGACGGTACACTTTCTGAAATAGGCCGCTATTCAGATGTTCAGGCCACAGACTGGAGCTGGGCAGTTTTACTGTTTGATATGAACCTTAACGGCTACAATGATATTTTCGTAGCTAATGGTATCTACAAAGACCTACTTGATCAGGACTATATTGAACAAGTGGCCAACCCCAGAGTGATTCGTGAAATGATGCAATCAGAAGAAGGGGATGTTATTTTGCAATTAATGGATCAAATGAGTTCATACCCTATTCGCAATTTCGCTTTTGGCAATGATGGAGATCTGCGGTTTACCGACCGCACTGCGCAGTGGGGCCTTGATGAGCCGGGCTTTTCCAGCGGAGCGGCATGGGCAGATTTGAACGGCGACGGTGCGATGGACC
>PWFZ01000468.1 GCA_003555185.1 Balneolaceae bacterium
AAGGCGTTTCTTCTATGGATAATTTGTTCAACCTTAGATGATAAATCCTAAATGAGTCAATCCAGGCGTTGTTGTTGCGAAGCAGTGCTTCGCGGTTCGTTTTTTATCAAGAAAAAATGAACGAGGAGTAAACACAAGCATACGAATTCGGTGAGCTTTAAAACGTTACCAACGCATAAATTCCAAAAAAGTAAAGATCACTTAATTACATAAACTATCAACTTCTGCTTTTGAAAGTCACTGGCAGAAAGAAATCAGGGAATAGAAGTTTATCCTGCTACAGCGTGTGAATTTTGACCTGCAAGAACAGGGGCTTCAACCGGTTCATCAGATTCAATTAACCCATCCCGAAGTCGCAGAATACGACGTGCGTGATTGGCAATATCCTGTTCGTGGGTAACAACGATGATGGTATTACCACCTCTGTATAGCTCTTCAAAAAGCTGCATGATCTCTTCACCCGTTTTGGTATCCAGATTACCGGTAGGCTCATCTGCCAGTAAGATGGATGGGCCGTTTACAAGTGCACGGGCAATAGCCACACGCTGACGCTGGCCTCCTGAAAGCTCGTTAGGTTTATGATCCAGCCGATCACCCAATCCTACTTTTTCCAACGTTTCCGTGGCTATTCGTTTTCGTTCAGAACTTTTCATTCCGGAATAGATCAACGGTAGTTCAACATTACTTAAACAGTCTGTTCTCGGCAGAAGATTAAAGGTCTGAAATACGAAGCCGATCTCACGATTCCGCACCTGTGCAAGTTCGGAATCGTCAAGATCGCTGACATTACTTCCATTTAAGACATAGCTCCCATCTGAAGGTGTATCCAGGCAACCCAGCATGTTCATCAACGTGGATTTCCCGGATCCCGATGGTCCCATAATGGCAATATATTCATTATGATCTATATCAAAAGAAACCCCGTTTAATGCTTTAACAAGCATACTTCCCATTTTATAGATCTTTTTCAGATCACGTATTTCAATAACAGGTTTACTCATGATTTTGGGATTAGTTTGTTGCAAATTGCTGGCGATCCACCACGTTTAATTTATCTCCATTATTCAGCTCTCTGGAAAGAACCCGATAGCTTCCGGTTACAATATCCATTCCGGCAGTTATGCCACTTAAAATTTGAATGTGAGTGTTGTCACTGATACCGGTTTCTACTTCTACTCTTTTGGCAACTCCATTATCATTTACAAAAACGACCCGGCGAAAATCTTCTTTACTCGAACGATCGCGGGTTGATGATTCCCCGTTCAGGGAGTCTGCTACCACATCTTTTGCAAAGTCACGAACCGTAACCCCTTGGATGGGAACAGCTACAACATCATAAACTGTATTGCTTCTGATATCGACCGTGCCGGACATACCGGGTTTAAAGTTTGGTGTAAACCCTCGCTCCTGTGTTTCCCTGTCCTGATCATTAACCGCCACAAACAAGTCCGTTGCTGCATCATCCAGATTGTGCGGAGTGGTTACACGAATTTTTACTTTGTAATTTGTAACCTGATCGGCGGAACTGTTTCCGGAAATGTCTGCTGAGTTGGAGATTTCTGTCACCACACCCTGAAAAATTCTATTTGGATAGGCATCTACTTCAATATCAGCGGTATCGGCAAGAGAGACATTTACAATGTCATTCTCGTTTACATCCACCGAAACTTCCATTTGATCAAGCCTCGCAATTTTCATCATCTCCGTTCCTGCTGTTTGAGATTGTCCTAACACTCTTTCGCCACGCTCAACAGCCAACCGGCTGATAGTTCCATCTTTTGGGGAGCGAATTACGGTTTGCTGAAGCTCTTCTTCTGCTCTTCTCAATTGTGCCTTTGCACTTTCGATCTGAAATTCAGAAGCTCTGAAGCTTGCTTTCTGGGCTTCAAAATTATTTTTAGACTGCAAATATTCCAACTCGGAAATCAGGTTTCGATCATAAAGCTGTTTGTTTTTTAAGTACTCAATTTCAGCTTGCAGCTTATTTGCCCGCGCCTGCTCCATTCTGGATTGCTGAGTCAGCATAACGGCACGTAAATCATCAATTTGTGCCTGATAGATGTCCGGTTTAATTCGGAGTAACAGATCACCCTGACGAACAAAATCACCTTCCCGAACGGCCAGTTCAATGATTTCGCCTGACACATCGGGACGAATGATCACCTCTGCTTCGGGTTGAATTCTGCCTGATGCGGAAACAATCTGTGTGATGGTTCTGAGTTCAGATTGTGATGTTTCAACCTGTTTATCATTGTCTGCTCCATCCATCCAGCCCATCATATTTGCTGTCACCGCTGTAACAGCAAGGAGCAGAACGAGTACACCCAGGATTTTTAAAAGTTTTTTTGTAGCAGATTGTTTTTTACCCATCACACTAGTCTCCGTTGTTCAAAGTTAATAATTGATTGTAAGCTCCGAGCCCAGTTGACCGATATAGTAATCCATCAGCTGTTCCTGGAAAATAAAGTTATAAACTGCCTGCACTCTGTCTGATTGAGCCTGTACATAGTTAGCATTGGCTAAATTCAGTTCAATAAGTGTTGTTGATCCAATTTCATATCGTTGTTGCTCTGTTTCGTAAGCCCGTTCTGCGGCTATCAGCGCTTTATTTGTTGATTCAAGTTCTTTTGCTATGGCGTTGTAATCGTTATACGCCTGGCGCACTTCTTCACTAATCTGGAAACGGATATTATCGAGTTCAAGCTCACTATTTCTCAGCTGTACCTGTGCACTCTCTACAGATGTTCTGGTATTCCATCGGTTGAATATTGGAATCTGTACTGAAAACCCAATTCCGCGAGAAACACGTTGATCGAAAAACTGATCCTGGAAAGGTACCGGTGTTGAAAAGTTATCACTGAAATAACTTGACGAAATTCCTGCATTCAATGATACTGTAGGATAGAAATCTGATCTCGCAATTCGCGCGCCTTGCCTGTTACTTTCGATAAATTGTTCTTGTGCTAAAAAGTCACTTCTTGATTGCAGGGCCGCATCAATCATTTCATTGATATCAAGATCAACGGGAACTAACGAAAGCTCTTCCGTGTCCGGCATACTGACTTCAATATCTGTAATGGTCGGATCCTGCATTATGCGGATGAGGCTGGCAATACTTACTTCAAGGGCATTTTCACTTTGAATAACGGCAAGTTCGTCATTGGCAACCGTTGCCTCCTGATTGTACAGATCAACGGTTGGTCGCGACCCAACTTCCACCTGGGCCTCTACTTGAGAGAGCTGACTTATGCTGGCTTCAAGACTGCTTTCGGCAATTCTAAGTAATTCTTTATTCAGCACAACCTGAAGGTATCTGCTTGCTGTATTAAATATGATTGTCTCTCTTAAACGGTCAAAATCTCTCTCTTCTGCGGCCCTGTTAAATTCACTTTGTCGCAAATTAGCAATATTTCTAAAGCCGCTAAATACTGTTACACTTGTATTTATGCCACCGCTTAACCTATTACTTATGCGATCTTCAAAAGCTGCATCTTCCTGAATAAATTGAACACCCGCTTCACGGTTCCCACTAATATTGGCATTTAAAGTAGGGAGAAAATCGGCCCGGGCACTCCATATCCGGGTGTCGGCGAGATTCAGATTATTATCAGCTTGTTTTAACTGATAATTATTTTCGAGGGCAATTTGTACAGCTTCTTCGAGACTGAAAGATTGAGACTGGCCAAATAAAATTATAGGTAAAAACAGAAAAACAGAGCTAAGTAGTAGTAACTTCTTCATAGGTATGTTATTTATCATTCGTTTTTAGGGTTACACGGTAAAGTGTAATGAGAGTTGCAGAGAATTTATTCCCATTCCGGAAATAAATACTTTTTTTAACATATGACCTCCTCTGAGGCCTAATGTTATGTTATTGATCTTTAGAGGCGGGCGTTGCTTCTTCCTTAGAAGAGTTCACTCGTGGCATAATTTCTTTATCAACCATATCGGACACAAAAACCATAGCTTTTCGTGCGGCAAGCCGTTTTAATTCGTCCATTAACAAGGAAGTAAATCTGAGTTTCTGATTGTCTGAGCTTTCAGCTTCGATCTCCCTTTTTTTAGATTTTTTAGATGACGATTTTTTACGAACCAGTCCCACTGCAAATCCTATTAACACGGCATAACCAATCGATTTTATAGGATTTCTTCTGATGTTCTGAGCTGGTTTAAGAGAACTATTCACCATTTTTTTTAAGCCTCCGATTTTAGCAGCATACTTCGTTTCAATCGCTTCATTTTCATTTTTGAGGCGCTCTTTACGTATCTGAATATCTTCGATATTACTCTTTTTAAGATTGCTCACAATGTCTCCTCACTTTTCTTTGAAATGCCTGACTTTTTAGAATTTTCGGGTAAGACATCAAAACTCTTCGCCATTTTTTTCAACAACCGGCGTTGAAACTTTTTAACCAGTGGCTTGTAACCTACTTTATAAAAGATAAACCCGAATATAAGCAGAGGCAGGGCTGCAGCAAGAAACCCAAGTGCCAAACTTTGCAATAACTCACTTAAGTAATAAGCGAGAGCAAACCAGGCAAACAAAAAACCAACTGCCATGGAGGCAATTCCAATTATTTTCTGTAATGAGTCAGCAAACAGATATGATACCTGTTCTGTTACCGAAATCATTAATAATTGAATTCTGTTTTCGATATAGGTTTTAAAATCTTTTCCTATAGGATTACTGTCAATTTCTTCGCGTTCTGTTTTAGAAGACATTATTTATCTGATTTAAACATTCTCGCAAAAATGTATCCTGCAAAAGCACCTACAATTACGCTTTGAATAGGATGTTTCCGAATTAATAATTCAGCTTCCGTCCGGGCTTCTTCAATCTTCTCTTTAATCTCTGCCCGATCCAGCATCTCTCTTCCTTCATCTATAACATTTTCCAATTCATCGTTTAAGCCGCTTATGATATTCTCGTCCATGATCAATAATATTTATTAATGTTAAGTAAGTAAAATAACAGGATACGAGGTAAGGAGAAAGGAAATAGATCAAAAAATCATGCCAATTATACTGAATATTTGTATACAGAAGTAATTGGCTTTATTTGAGATCACGTTGATAAAAGTATGTGTAAAAAGGAAACGACGGTGTGTAACTTTTACTCATATCGCAGACTTTCGATAGGGTCAAGTTGTGCAGCCTTAAAGGCCGGATAAACCCCAAAAGCCACTCCGATGATTGTCATACCCACGATTCCACCCACTGCAGACGCCCACGGAATTACGATACTTGATTCGAGCCAAAGTGCGGCTGCATTACCCAGTGCTGCGCCAAAAATAATACCGATAACTCCTCCAATTTGGCAAATAGCGATCGACTCCATCAAAAATTGAGAGACGATGGCTTTTTTTGTTGCGCCTACAGCTTTCCGCACACCAATCTCCCGGGTACGTTCAGAAACCGAGACAAGCATTATATTCATCACGCCAATACCGGCACCAAGAAGTACAATTCCTCCAATAACAAAACCAATGACATAAAGAACTCCCGTAAACTGATCAAAAGCGCCGCTTAGAGATTCGTTGGTCGTTACCTCAAAGTCGTTTGGTGCTGCGGGATCTACCTTTCGAATGGCGCGCAATACTCCTGTAATTTCATCAATGGCCTGTGATATATTTTCTACTGAGCCGGCCCTGACCTGAATGCCAATATTTTGATTTCTTCCGTACAAACCTGCCATTACAGAATAGGGAACCACCACAAACCGATCGAGTGTGTTGCCAAACACATTTCCTTTAGCTTCGGTCACCCCAATAACGGTATACCGTCTGCCTTCAATTCGGATCTGTTTACCAACTGGTTCTGTTCCTTCAAACAGAGCTGATGCTACATCAGCCCCAATAATGGCTACAGACCGTGCATAGTCGATGTCCTCCGGCAGAAAGTTCCTGCCTTCTTCTATATTGTATGCATTGCTCGAAAGGTAATATTGATTTCCGCCACGAATACCAATATTTGGTTCAGTCTCCTGATCTGCATACGTGACACGTGTAGTTCTGTATTGACGGTTTGGCCCCACTTCGGTAGCGGTTCTGCTTAAATTCTGTAAATCTTCCATTTGGGCAATGGTAATATCGGGACGATTTCGATAGAGCTCCCAGTCTGTAGGCCCCATTGATATTGCCGGGGTTTTCGAAACGGTGATAACATCGCCGCCCATTAAACTGAGCGTATCTTTAAAATAACTGTCCAACACCATCACTGCAGTATTTGCACTAATAATTGCAAAAACCCCCACCGAAATTGCAAGCAAAGTTAGTGATGAGCGAAGTTTATTTGCCCGAATAGAATCAATTGCCTGACGAAATACTTCAAATATATTCATAGTTACTCGTATCTGAGGGATTCAATGGGGTCTGATTTTGCCGCTTTACTGGACGGGAGATATCCGAATAAAATCCCAATAAATGCACAGATCAGAATGGCATTCAGCACGGTCATCCAATTTAAGTAGGCCACAAAAAATTGATTAATTAACTCGGTGATACCAATCGACAGCAGTACGCCAATCACCCCGCCGACCAAACAAATGATAATCGACTCCATTAAAAACTGGAGCAGAATCTCCCATGATTTAGCCCCCACTGCCTTTCGTATACCAATTTCTTTGGTCCGCTCTTTTACGGATACAAACATGATATTCATAACTCCTATACCGCCCACAAACAGGGCCAGACCCGTTAAGAAGATTCCGATTCCATAAATGGCCATTTTCATCCCCTGAAATTCCTGCTCAAAAAGTGCCGCTTTGTTAATGGCAAAATCATCATCATCAAGAGGGTCAAGCTGACGAATTTGGCGCATCGCTCCTATCACTTCATACTCCCCGTCAACCATGTCCTCTTCATTCGCAAATTGCACCGATAGCTGTATTCCGGATCGCAACCCGTAGAGAGTTCCATAGGCGTTAATAGGAATAACTATTCGATTATCGGTATCCTCCAAACCAAGAAAATTCCCTTGTCTCTCCAGTGTCCCAATCACTAAAAATCGCTGACCCTGCAAGCGGATTTGCTTGCCTATCGGATCCTCACTTTCAAAAAGGGCATCCACCACACTCCCGCCGATAACCGCTACTTTGGCTGCTCTTTGTTGATCGTAATCATTAAATGCTCTGCCATCTTCAATATTCAATCCTGATGTTTGAAAATAGTTTGCAGTAGCACCGTTGAGGTCAACACTTTCGATCACCTTATCCTGATACCGGATATTTGATCTGCGATTTGCAGAGGCTGATACTTCCGTCGCAGAGGGTGTAAATCGACGCAAATCCTCAACATAGCTGAGCTGCATCTCACGACGGTTTCTGTACTCCCACCATTTGTATTCACCGCCAAATCCCCATGGCCACTTTTCAACAAAAACCACATTCCGACCCAACATATCCATGCTTTCTTCGAATGAACGATCTATTCCATCAGAAATAGTGTTCATCGCTGTAACCGATACAATACCAATTACAATACAAGTGGTGGTAAGTATTGCCCTGGTTTTATTTGTCCAGATTGCAGTAATTGCAATTTTGGTTCCCTCAATAAGGCTTATTAATATCCGGTTCATACATCAAATCTTTTTATTTTATGAGGCTTACGGATATCTTTTAATTTCGTTGCAATTATTTTCACTTTCACATTATTTAATTACAAAAAATGAGTAAAGTAGACATTCTGGCTTTTGGTGCACACCCCGACGATACTGAATTAAGCTGCTCCGGCACGCTGGCTTCGCTGATCAGACAAGGATTTAAAGTTGCTGTTGTTGATTTAACAGAGGGTGAAATGGGGTCGCGGGGCACACGTGAATTGCGACGAAAAGAAGCCAAAAATGCCGCAGAAATAATCGGGCTGCACAGCAGAGAAAATCTTGGTCTGCCGGATACCGAATTATTGAATAACAGAGAGTTTCAGCTGCCAATCATACAAAAAGTGCGTCAGTATCAGCCTCATATCTGTATTTTACCGGCACCGGCCGATCGACACCCTGATCATGGGAATGCATCTCAACTACTCACCGATGCCATTTTTTACAGTGGACTGATGAAAATTGAAACTAAAGATGATCAGCGAAAGGAACCCCATCGCCCCGCACACGTTTTACACTACATGCAAAACTACCCCTTCGATCCTGACTTTGTGTTTGATATCACGGATACCATCGATATAAAAGAGAAAGCCATTAAAGCATTTTCCAGTCAGTTTCACGTTAAAGACCCGGGTGATGAGCCGGAAACCTACATTTCCGGAATGGACTTCTTTGAAGGGTTACGGGCAAAAGCCAGGCACTATGGTCATCTTTCCGGGTTTACCTACGGCGAGCCATTTTTATACGCGCAAAAACCGTTTTCCCTAAAGAATTTAGACTTTTTGATGGATACATCACCGAAGCGATAGCGAATTATGCTTTCTCAACAGCAACGCCTAGATTAACTCATTTTGAAATTTTTTCCTGAGGCTGATGCTTCGCTACGGCTGTATAGCAGTGTCCTCCTTAACGCCTCCACGAATCATAGGCCGAAGTTGATTTCGAAACAAGATTCTTTTCTAATAATCAAACCTTGCCCTGAAAGGGCTACAGCAATAGCATCTAGAAAGCGCTCCTACAGGAATTGAGGGATATATAATTTGTAAATATCTACATGTAG
>PWFZ01000268.1 GCA_003555185.1 Balneolaceae bacterium
TCCTTAGCCATAAACGTGTGCCCTTCTGTATCGCCGGGGCATCCCACCGAAAATGTAGCACTGTATACAGTGTGCTCGCCGGATTTTGCCACATCCAGAAATATCGCCTGACTTACATCAAAAATATGCGGAATCCTGCCACGGGCAATGGTACTTACCTTATCCGTTTTCATCCACACTTTCGAGGTGTCAACCTTTTTAATTGCTGAGATAATCAGATCTACAAACCGGTCACTCATTGGATAAACCGAAAAGCTGCATCCGGCAATTCGTTTTTTGTCGTTTTCTTCTTTAGCCATTTTTATATGATTTATTTAATCTCAATTTAATGAATTAAAGAGTCCCTGAAACAATACGGTCTTCAGAGACTCTTTAGCCGCCCCTCTAAATCTCAAAATCGTACGCTAATTTCACCAAATATATGTCTTGGCGGCTGAACGATATATCCGGGTGAATCAAAGAACCCATCAAAGTTGGTATCGACCGGAGCACCATTTGTGAAGTAAAGTTCATCAAAAAGATTATGCACCTTCAAAGATGCGGAGACACTACTGCTAATTCGGGCATCAAGCCCAAGATCCATCACAAAGAATGATGGAAGAATCAGATCTTCACGATTTGTCAGTTCCAAGTATGCTTCGCTCATATATCGACCGGAAAGGGAAACATCCAGAATATCAAATGTGGTGTAGGTGATGGTTCCATTCGCCAGCCAGTCGGGGCTTAGAATCGACTCAACATTTCTGAACACATCGTCAGACCCACCGGGAGAAAACTCACTGATGTTCGTCTGCATCCAGGTCGCATTCCCAGACAGTGCCAGTCTGTTAAGGGGCCTCCAAAACAATTCTGCTTCAACTCCTGTGCGATAACTTTCTGAGATGTTTTCGCGAAGTTGTACAAACCCCTCAGGGATAAAATCACCTGTTGGCGAGATTTCATTTTCAAACTGCATAAAAAATCCGTTCAGCTTTCCTGCAAAGCTTGTTGACCGGAATCTCACTCCCCCCTCCAGATTATTCACATATTCTGCCCTTACTGAATTTTGATCGCTGACATTTTCAAGATTGGCTGAGTTGATGTTTGTTGCGCCCAGAATATCCTGACGGGTAGGTTCACGACCGCTTCTGCCGATTGAACTGTAAACATTCAGTTGTTCAGTCACAAACCAGGTCGCCCCCACTTTAGGGCTCAGAAACGTCCATTGCCGTGTGGGAACATCAATTGCAGCAGGAGGTACGCCACCATCAATCAAAAATTGTCTATCTGGATTTAAATCAAGCCAAACTGTTCTCAGCTGAACATCGCCATAAAACTCAACATCACCCACACGATAACTGGCTTTGGCAAACGTACTAAATTCATCTTTTTGGGAATCATCCGAATAGAAAAGGTCCTCACTTTCAGGTGCAAAACTCTCGTAATTTATTCTATCAAACCGGTAGAGGTGAATTCCGCCAGAGAGTTCAAATGTAGATCCTTCTGTAAACTGCAGGGATGAAAGCAATCCGTAGTGATCATTTTCGAGGCTGAATAGTTGCTGTACAAATTCACCGTCTGCACCGGGATACCCAACGGGGAAACTTCCACCGGCACCACCATAATAGAGAGATGATGTTAGTGACAATCGGTCACTCAGGCTTCTTCCATACTGAACCTGGAGAAACTGCTGCGCAAAGTTATCCTCATCATGGATGGATATATTGTTGGCCCTGGGATTCTGCCTGATCTGATCGATCGGAACGGGTGTATACGCCAGTTCATTTTGGGTACGCCCTGAAAAAGCCGTTACCTTAAAAATATTTGTACTGCCAAAATATCCACCGGATAGAAAGAATGACCGCGATTCCGAGCCGGATTTGTTTCTATATCCGTCGGACTCAGTTTGGCTAAATCTTGTGTAGAGTCCAAAATTATTAATGGAACCGGTATTTACCTCACTGCTAAGTCTGTAGGAATTAAATGCCCCACCTGAAAGCTTTACGCCTGCAGATGGATCATCCATAGTGATATTTTGGGATTCGAAGTTTATGGAGCCTGCATAAGAGGCGGTTCCATTAGTGCTCGTTCCCACTCCTCGCTGAACCTGCACTGACTGTATGCTGTTTCCAAAATCATTAAAATTGGAAAAGAACACGCCCTGATCGATCATGTCGTTCAGGGGTATTCCATTTAGCGTCATGTTAATTCGTGTTTGATCCATTCCCCGGAGCCGCATATATCCATAATTAGCAAATCTCGTACCTGAATCGGAGTGAGTTAATATAGAAGGGGTTAACCTTTCCAGCGTATAAATCGGATCCTGCCCTATATTATCCTGCTCAATACGGGCGCGTTCTACTGTGGTATGTGTAAACGGAGCCCGTTCGCTGACCCGAACATCCTCCACAAAAATTTCATCTCCCCAAACAGCACCCTGCTGCAAATTGATTATTAAGGGCTGATCCGGAGAATCAACAGAAATAGTTTTGGTTGAATAACCTACAAATCGAACCTCAAGAACAGCATCAGAGCCTGAAAGAAGTTCGAGGCGAAACTCTCCATCCCCATTGGTAACAGTTCCATTGCGGGTATCTTTTTGAGTGAGGGTGGTTCCGGGAATGGGGTCTCCGGTTTGTGCATCATATACAGTTCCCTCTGCTGTCTGTGAATAGGCAACTGTTGCCGATGACAGAATAAAGAGGGAGATAAAAATCAGTAGTTTTGTTGCTTGCATTGTAATCCTTAATAAAACGCGGGTTACGGCAGGAGCAACTTGAAATTGTGGGCAAGCTTGAACGACTTTCATCATCGTTCTCACGGGTTTCCCTACGCCGGTATAATCCGGATCAGGTTCATGGGGTATAATCTCAGCCCTTTACAAGCACCCCCAACCTTTTGTGGTTGAATATGAGTTGAAATTAGCGGTTAATCTATTAAGATCAAAAGAGGTTTATGTTTTTCTGAATTATGAAAAGTTGTTGAAATAAAGATTTTCTTCTATTATTTGTTCAACTGCTGTTCATCAAATTCCAACTGTATAACTTACTATGAAAACTATTTTCTCCATCTCTATAGCTCTATTCCTGCTCTTCCCCTTACTTGTTCAGGGACAAATCAGCCCGGCAGATGTTCAGGCTGACTCAACTAAAACTGTACAAATAACCCTAACCGATGATTCGCGTCTATTCGGTCAGATACTTTCTGTTAGCGATTCTGAAATTGAGTTGAGACAGGAATCAGGCAGAACATTCATTGAACTATCCAGGGTAACATCAATCCGGCATGTTGATACTACCAGGCGCGGGTACGACTGGTTTGTAAATCCAAATCAAAGTCGACTTTTAATCTCATCTACGGCACGCCCTCTGGAAAAAGGGGCCGGTTACTATCAAAATATCTACGCTTTTGTTTCAGGAGTTGCTTATGGAATTACTGACAATATTGTCCTTACCGGTGGATTGAGCATGATACCCGGTGTGGGAATTACCAATCAGCTTTACTTTCTCAGTGGAAAATATGGACGACAGGTAAGTGAAAATCACTATTTAGCAGGTGGATTGGGAATGGTTTCTGCCGGCGGCTTAGATAATGGCCTGTTTTTCGGCTATGGTAATTACACCTATGATTTTCACCGGGGAAGCCTCACTACGGGCTTAACAGGATTTAATTTACCATCTGAGGATGTTGGCACTACATCCATTCTTTTCGGAGGGGACTACAGAGTTTCGCAGCGCATTGCTATTGTATCAGAAAACTATTTCTTCACTGAAGCCGGTGCGGGGCTTTTCTCTTACGGAGTTCGATTGATGGGCGAGCGAGGCAGCTTTGATCTGGCTTTCTTTCGCTCCTCGCTTGATGATGGACTCGGATTCGGTATTCCCTACGTGGACTTTGTTTTTAACTTCTAACTCACGTAGTTCAGGTCGCCTGACCTGAATAGGTTTATAAAGTGTGAGGAGTACGTCAGCCGCGGGTCAGCGACACCGCGCTACGTAATACAGGTCGCTGACCTGAATGGGGTTGTGAAATGATAAGAAGTACGTACAGGCTGCGGGTCAGCGACACCGCGCTACGTGAGATTATTCAGTAACCGGTTCTATCGTTACCGGGACTTTCGTATCGGCCCAGTGAATCACCAGCGTCCCCTGATCTTCATCAATATCTTCGAAGTAAATCATCATTTGTTCCAGGAAGTGTGAATCGTGTGCATCAACGTCTACTCTAAGCACATCGTAATCAGGGTCGTACTGAGTTCCCCATGAGAGTTTTTCGTTGATGATGATCGTCCATCTATCTTCCTCAGGAATCGTATACATTGAGTATATGCCTTCTTCCACATGTTCACCTTCAATTAATACATCATCAGAAAATGAAATGACTGTAGATTCATTTGCACCGGTTCTCCAAACCTCACTGAATGGAACCAGATCACCAAAAATAACCCGATCACGTACACTTGGCCGGCCGTAGGTGACTTCAACCTCGGTAAGTCCAATAGTTTGATTCACAGCTGCATTTGGACTTGCCATCGGGCGATCGGTTTGTCGCTCCTGAGCTTCAACGGTATTTATCATCAACAGTGCTAAAAGTATAGTAAAAAAGCTAATCGTAGTAGATTTCATAGTCTCCCGTTTATTTAATTTAAGTTAGAGTGAATCCTGCAGAAGATGTGGAAAGTCCTTTTTGAACTTCATCACTTTTGGTGCAACTACTATAGAACAGTATCCTGCATTTGGATTATTATTAAAGTAGTTCTGATGGTAATCTTCTGCAACACTATACTTCGTTACCGGTGTTATTTCTGTGACAATCGGATCACTCCAAAGATCAGAAGCATCTGTTTTTTTCATTGACTTTTCAGCAACAGCTTTTTGCTCATCATTATGATAAAAAATAGCGGATCGATACTGGGTTCCTACATCATTCCCTTGTCTATTTAGTGTTGTAGGGTCGTGGGTGTGCCAAAATACTTCCAGCAGTTCTTCGTAGCTGATCTGTTCAGGATCAAATATTATCCGCGCAACTTCGGCATGCCCTGTTTTACCTGAAATTACCTGTTCATAAGTGGGATCATCTACATGACCGCCTGCATATCCCGATTCTACTGCAACAACACCTGTTACCCGTTGATAAATGGCTTCTACACACCAAAAGCAGCCAGCACCAAATGTAGCCGTTTCAGTTTGAATCGCATCTTTGTTCGAATTGTTTGTCATTGTAAATACCAATAAAATTATTGTTAATAGTGTCTTCATAATGTTCAATTTTTTCCTTGTTCTTTCCCAACAACGTTTCCTTTACAACAAACGTGCCTGAGACGTTAATGCAATACCTGCATCTTTTTATACGTATAAACCAATCCTTCCGATGGGTTTCCTCTGCCTTAAATTTCGGCTGATAAAGCAGACATGAAGAGTTGAACCATTAAAAAAACTTTAACGGCCTTGAAACAAAACGCCGACTTAATCTATGACTTTTAAGGTGTTGATGTACCATTTTCACCACCATCAAAATAGAAAAGCCCAAGGGAAAGCACTGCGCCGGCAATGGTTGTGTAGAGTGCAATGTTTAAAATTGTGGGCATGGTCATACCGATATCGAGCCACCATCCGAGCAGGAATGGGCTCATTGCTGTGCTAAATACCATTATTGATGAGAAGAGACTTCGCACAGTTCCAATCATTCCGGTTCCAAACATCTCGGCCCAAAGCGCTGATTTGATGGTTCCTGACATCCCCAAACTTGCACCTATTAATCCCATATAAATAAATGCTGACCATGGCTGTGAATACATTGCGCCGATGAACAGTCCAATGATCATCGGGATCAAAAAGAATGGAAAAATCTTTTGAGCCGAAAAACGATCCACCCATGGCCCGGTAATCAAACCTAATGTAATTCGCGCAGCGGCAAACGCGATAAACGCTGATGCAATAATTCCGGCCGTCCACCCAAGCTGATCGGCTGCCGCAACCTGATAAAGGAACAGACCCGTCACCCAAAAAGGTGGTAATAGTGTTGCAGGTATCACAAAAAAGAGCCGTTTATCGCTCAAAATGGTTTTATAACTCTCCCATGTTGATTTCTCCCTGCGCCTTTTCTCCTCCTTCTCCTCCACCGTCCGGCTTTTTTTGATGAGTTTCCAGATAATTGGGATCAGCCCAAAAGCGATAGCTGCGGCAATAATCCCCCATGTTACACGCCAGTGGAAAACAGCAAGAAGTCCGGCTACAGCAACGGGTAATATTCCTTCACCGATTGGAAACCCCATACTTGAAATGCTAAGTGCCTTTCCTCGCTGATGATCATAAAATCGTGCCATCGTGGTTTGAGCCGTATGCCCGCTGAGCCCTTGTCCCATCAACCGCAACAAAAAAAGCGACAATAGAAGTACAGAAATGTGCCAGGATATTGCCATCAATACGGCAGCTGACAGCAATCCCCCTGCAACAGCCATGCTGTATTGGCGAAGAGGAATTCTATCAATCCACTGGCCCAGATATGGCAGTACAAATGCACTGCCTAATGTAGCTGCTGAGTACAGCATTCCGAATGAGGTATTGGTCAGTTCAAACGTCGCGAGATAAAACGGTACAAAAAGTGAGATTAAGAAAGTCTGCCCAAAGCTGGAAAAAAAAGTGAAGGAAACGGCAAAAGAGAGCAGTCGCTTCTCTTTCAGGGCAAATTCAAGATACGTCATTGGGTATATGGGATTCCGAAGATATTTTAGCCTTCTAAAATAAGGCTTTATTCATCTAAAAAATGACCTTACTGTATATTTATAAATGATTGAGACCATTGTATAAATTGATGAGCGTTAATAAAGCAACCAGGTAAGCATCAACAGGATAAGTAGCCACACTCCTACTTTTACGGTCCATGATTGCTTGGGGAATTCATACCCGCAAATTGGACATTCATCAAGATCGGAATCCACTTCAACAGCACAACCCGGGCATTCAATTTTTTTCATGATTTATTAAAATTTTTTTAAGCCTACTGAATACATTTATGTAAACTATCTTAGCTCTAAATGATTTATTATATTACAAATTAGTCAGTGGCTGTAGAGATATCAATTGCTTTGTACATGCGTATTATGTTTTTAGCACGATATTAAATATAGAAAGTATAAAATAATAACGCAGGCTTTAAGAGAAAGTTTGGGGATTCACACCGCTGAAGCGCAGTAATAAGAGAACTACGTTTAAACACTTAAAATAAAAAAAAGAGTCTATGAGAGAGTCAGATCTAATATTTCAGTTGCTTGATATTTCCAAAAATGTACCCTTAACAGAGATAGATATGGCCGAATCGATGGCTGTTACATTTCACCCTGAACATCAGCGTACAGAGCGACTTGATACATTCGCCCAAAATCTAAAAACAAACTTAATCAACATAGGCGTAGAAGTCTTGCCTTTTAAAGATGCTCTAAATGAAAATGGCAAAATACGGCCAGGCATTGTTATTTTTGAGCAGGGTGAGGGAAAAGACAAAGATCTGGCCATCAAGAAAGTTTCCACTTTGTACGACAATCCAATTGTAGGGATTTTAGAAGGAGAACTACAAATACCTGATCAGCCAAATCTTCAGGAAACGCTCAACAGCATTGTAAGCGTATTAGCCTGGAACCTGGTACACGTCCCCCTATTCGTGCAAAAAAATGGCTGGACCATCTGCACCATGAATGGTTCTGTAATTAAATGCAAAAACTGGATGTCTTCAGCTAATGATGTTCTCCATTCACTTGTCCCTAAACTTTCTGCGCAGGTCGTTCCACCGAAGAGAGAAAAGATCGTTTACAGAAACAACAAATTTGACGCCCAAAAAGAAGGTTATAATACGTTCATAGAAGATTTTATGAGTGCAGCCAAAATTTGGCGCGACAACGGGCTTATGTTAGCCCATACATCTATTGACGACCTCACTTATAGAAATCGATTTTACAAACGAGTTGTCTCTCAATTTTTGGATCAGCGAACAGGAATGAGCTATGGTTTTATGGTAAAACAACTCCCTGTGGATGTTGAACCTGCCATCGAAAAATCTTCTGCCCCTGATTTTCTAAAATCACACGATTGGGATCACAATCCGATGGTAGAGTTTAACGATGATTTCTACGCTAAATTCCATCGATTAGACACCGAATGGTTTGTTAAAATTCCGGATGTCTGGCTTCTATCCACCCGGTCAGGTTGTAACAAAACCAATTTAAACCCTCGAAAAGATATTCTTAAGCTGGGACTACATAAAGGAAACATAACCATCGAAACACCCGTGGATGGAGCCTCAGAAACATGCCGGCCTTCTTACGATACGTACGCGATTATAGCACATGCTCTGGGAAATATAATTGCAGCAAGTATTATTCTGGCAACAGATTCCAACTCTGAATTCCCAACCATCTTAAAGAAAAACGGTCTCTCCATTTCACACTGGCACGGATATCCCAATAAGGAATATCCTCTATCGGGATATGCCATTCATGGTGAGGAAAACCCACCGGTTTCATGCTCCACACCACAATCCGCTGCCTACGCTTTTATGGGTAAGCTAAAATCTTTGGATCTGAGTAAACACTCCCTTAAAAAATACAGAGGGGATATTCACA